>CANQKO010000011.1 GCA_947624505.1 uncultured Bacilli bacterium
TTAGGTCCTTATAATTATGTAGTTTTTCCTACATTTTTATTTGGCCCTTTTCTTACATTTTTATAGTACCATTAACAAATGGTTATACATATAGTTTAGATGTAACATATAAAGGTAATTGGTTAGATGAAGATGTAGTTCAATATTGTATAAGTGATAATAATCAAAGCTGTAGTAATTGGACAGAGATAAGTAATAAAGATGTAACAGTAACAACACCAAGTTTAACAAATGGTGATGGAGAAAAAACAATGTATATATATTTAAAAGATAAAGCGAATAATATATCAGTAACAACAGATAAATCCACAGCAAAGATAATAGTAGATCAAACTAAACCAAGTGTTACACTTACTTTAACAGGAGCAGCAGATGAAGGACAAACATTAAGTGATCCATCAACTTATACTCATACAAAAAATATAAAATATAATGCAAGTATAACAGAAAGTAATATAGATAGTTATTGTGTATATGAAGATAGTTGTAATTATCAAACAACAGGAAGTACAACATTAAATACAAGTTATACATTAAAAGATACAGAAGGAAGTCATAGTGTAAAAATAAGAGTAAAAGATAAAGCAGGTAATGAATCAGAAATAAATACAACATCAACCAAAAGTATAACATTAGATAAAACAAATCCAACAGCAACAATAAGTAAAAATACCCAAGATACAAGTAGTATAACAGTAACAGTAGGATATGAAGGACAAGATTCAATAATAGCAAAACAATGTAGAATAAGTTCGCCAACAGTGGGAGAATGGAAAAATACCGAACCAGAAGGAAGTTGTAAGATAAGTAATTTAAGTGATGGAACACAATATACAATACAGGCAAGAGTAAGAGATGCATCAGGAAGGTGGAATACAGATTATCCAAGTGTCATTGTAACAACAGATAAAAAAGGATATCCAGCTAGTGCCTTATTAAGTAATCCTCCAAAAGGATTAACAGTAACAGACTGTGAAGGAACAAAACGGTTTGTAGGACATTGCAATGCAGCCAATGATGGCTGCAAAGGAATAGTAGATAATTTTGTATGTTTCGGCTATGCAAATGAATCCGATTGCAAAGTTGCATTAGCGAATAATGAATATATATATCGTATTATAGGGATAACATCAAAAGGAGAAATGAAATTAATTAAAAATAAAGCATTGGCACAAACATATAAATGGCATAACAGTAACTCAGATATATTATGGAATGAATCTGATTTATTTAGTAATTTGAATAGTTTGGCTTATTTAACAAAATTATCATCTACTTGGCAGGATAAAATAGAAAAATATAACTGGTCCAACGGCTATATTGGTATGGAATTATATTCAGATGCTAAAGAAGTTTGCGAGCTTGAGAGAAATATGTCGAAGGTTAGTGCGAAAATTGGATTACTTTCCGTTGGCGAATACTACTATGCAAATGATCTAAATGGTACATCTTGCTGGAGTTCAGATTGCTCGACAAATTGGTTGTTTATAAAAATGAATAGTGTTTCTTCAATGCTTAGTGAGTATGACTGGATGATTCTCAGAGATAGCACTGGGGGGTATCTAAAGGGTTGGTCAGTATTCGTCAGTTTGGAGAATAGTAAACCGATGGTAGGCGATATGAATCAAAATGAGTCAGTCCGCCCTGTCTTCTATCTTTCTTCTGATGCTTTAATTTCTTCTGGAAATGGAACTTCAACAGATCCATTCATAATAGCGAAATAAGATATCGAGAAGGAAAACTCGTAAAAACCTCATAGACTTAACTCTTTGGAAGAGAATTATTTCTCTTCCTTTTCTGTTAGTATGTTGATGTTTAAAAAACATAAATTTTTTATTGATAATTAACTTAATATATGATAAACTATGGCTAGTTAGCAAGGAAATTATTAAAAGGGATATTATATTATTACTTAAAGAGAGTTAATGGTTGGGTGAAAATTAATGGGTAATATAATAGATAGTATGGATAATGGAGCTAAATTCAGTGAAGACTGTTATAACTAAAAGTGTATGATTCAGTTCATAAATAAAGGTGGTACCGCATTTAAAGTGTCCTTTTGTTTATGAACTTTTTATTTTAGTGAGGAGAAGAAAAAATGGATAGATATTTTCAAAAGATAAGTTTTGAACAATTTAAAAAAGAAATCAAAGATGATAAAGAGTTATATGACGAATATGAATTACCTAGAAGAAGTACTAAATATAGTGCAGGTTATGATTTTTTTGCTTTAGAAGATTTTGAAATAAATCCTGGGGAAATTAAAAAAATTCCGACTGGGTATCGAAGTAAATTTAAAAGTGATGAAGTATTAATGATTTTTGTAAGAAGTAGTATGGGATTTAAGTATAATGTGAGACTTACTAATCAAGTAGGGATAATTGATGCCGATTATTTTGATAACGATGAAACAAAAGGACATATGTATGTGTCTTTGCAAAATGAAGGTGATAAAGTATTTAAAGTTAAAAAAGGAGAGGCATATGCTCAAGGAATATTTTTAAAATATTTGACTTGCGGTGAAGAAGTTGAAAAAGAAAGGAAAAGTTGGACAGGTAGTCCACTTAGAAAAGAGGATAATAATGAATAAAAAATTTTATATAAGTACAGCGATTGCTTATACAAGTGCTAAACCTCATATAGGTAATACTTATGAAATTGTTTTAGCAGATGCGATCGCCAGATTTAAAAGATTAGATGGTTATGATGTTTATTTTCAAACAGGAACTGATGAACACGGTGAAAAGATAGAACAAAAAGCTAAGGAAGCTGGAGTTACACCACAAGAATATGCTGATAATATTGCTGGTATTATTAAAAATATTTGGGATTTAATGAATACTAGTTATGATAAATTTGTTAGAACTACTGATAAAAAACATGAAAAGACAGTAGCGGATATTTTTGAAAAATTATATAATCAAGGCGATATTTATAAAGGTGAATATAAAGGATTATATTGTGTTCCTTGTGAATCATTTTGGACTGAAACTCAAAGTAATGATGGCTTATGTCCTGATTGTGGTCGCCCTTTAATTGAAAAATGTGAAGAAGCATACTTTTTTAAGATGAGTAAATATTCTAAATGGTTAGAAGAATATATTGAAACTCATCCTCATTTTATTGAACCAGAATCAAGAAAAAATGAAATGTTAAATAATTTTATTAAACCAGGTTTAGAAGATTTATGTGTATCTAGAACTTCTTTTAAATGGGGTATCCCTGTAACTTTTGATTCATCACACGTTATTTATGTATGGATTGATGCTTTATCTAACTATATAACATTTTTAGGTTATGATACTAATGGTAATCATAGTGATGAATATAAAAAATATTGGCCTTGTGATATTCATTTAATTGGTAAAGATATCTTAAGATTTCATACTATTTATTGGCCAATTATTCTACACGCTTTAGGGGAAGAATTACCACATCAAATTTTTGGTCATCCTTGGTTATTATTTGGTACTGATAAAATGAGTAAGAGCAAAGGCAATATTGTTTATGCTGATGATTTAGTTAAAGAATTTGGGGTTGATGCTATAAGATATTACATGTTAAAAGAGATACCTTTTGCTTCTGATGGAACCTTCACAAGAGATCTACTTATAGAAAGTATTAATAGTAATTTAGCCAATAATTTAGGTAATTTAGTAAATCGTACAATGGGAATGGTGGAAAAATATTTTGATGGAGTAATTACTAATACTAATAAAGTTGATGATATTGATAGTAGTTTAATTAATGATGTTTTAAATTATAAAAATAAAACTTTTGAAAATATGGAAAAATTACATATTGCTGATGCCTTAGATAATGTTTTTGATATTTATAGAAGAGCTAATAAATATATTGATGAAACAAGCCCTTGGGTATTAGCTAAAGAGGAAAAAGATAAAGAAAGATTACAAACCGTTTTATATAATTTAATGGAGACTATTAGAATTGGTACTGTTTTACTACAAGCATATCTTCCAGAAACAGCAGAAAAAATATTTGCACAAATAAATACAAATGAAAAAGCATTTACAACATTAGATAAGTTTGGTTATTATGAAAATAATAATAATGTTGGTACTAAAGAAGTGTTATTTAATCGTATCGAGGTTAAATAATGTTTACTGATAGTCATTGTCATCTTTATAAAGAATATTATGATAATCTAGATGAAATAATTAAGTTAGCTAAAAATAATGGTGTAAATTATTTTATTAATAATGGTTGTGATAAGGACTCTAATACAGAAGTTTTAAATTTAATCAATACATATGATAATATATATGGAGCTTTAGGTATTCATCCAGAATATGTTTTAGAATATAGTAGTGATGATATTAAATTTATTGAAGATAATCTAAATAATAAAAAAGTTTTAGCAATCGGGGAGATAGGTCTTGATTATCATTACACAAAAGATAATAAAGAAGAACAAATAAAATTATTTTCTACCCAATTAGCTTTAGCAGAAAAATATAATATACCAGTTATTATTCATAGTAGAGATGCAACTTTAGACACACTTAATACTTTAAAGAAATATCAAGTTAAAGGAATAATTCATTCCTTTTCGGGATCTAAAGAAACAGCTTTAGAATATTTAAAAATGGGCTTTCTTTTAGGTGTTAATGGAGTAATAACTTTTAAAAATGCCAATATAAAAGATGTTATTAAAGAAATTCCTTTGGAAAAAATTGTTTTAGAAACAGATTCTCCTTATCTTACACCTGAACCCTTTAGGGGGTGTCAAAATAATCCTAGTCATATTATTGATATAGCTAAATTTGTTGCTAATTTACATAATGTTTCCCTAGAAGAATTAGCAAAAATAACTAATAATAATTTAAATAATTTATTTAATACTTGCTTTTAAAAAAAAATAAGAGTATAATATTCATTTGCCAAGGGGAGTGAAATGATGAAAAATGAATTATCGGAACAAATTAAATCTTGTGCAATTTTAACTTTTTCAATTATTGTTTTGAGCAATATTTTAATAGTAAGTGGGAAGAATAAAGATAAGAATGAAAAAGAATATATTGTAAGTGAGAGTTATTATGCCTCAAGTAATAGCTTAAAAGAAAGTTATACAGAATATGAATTTAATAATTTATTAAAAAGTGGTGAAGCAAAAGTTATTGATGCAAACGGAATAAGCCGTTATTATATCAATACTCATACTAAAGGAAATATTAATTTGGCTGCGATAAATGGATACGAATTGTGGCAAGAATTTATTTCTACAAAAAACGTAATTGATAAAACTGTATATAAAGGATTAAATAGTTACTTATCAGTTAAGGTCGATAGTAAAAAATTGTTGAGAACTAAATAGTTTTCAACAATTTTTCTATATTTTGACAAAATAATATAATATCGTTATAATTATATTGAAGGTGAGATAATGAAAAGAGTATTAAATATAACTATAAAAAGTTTAATTATTATTCTTTTTGTAATATTATCTACTAGTTATATAACAAAAATAGAAAGTAAGACTTATACCAATAACATAAATAATAATGTTAATTTATCAACAATGGCTTTAAAATTAGATGAATTTATTGCTAATGATATCTATAGTGCTAAAAATACTTTAACTGGTGATTTAACAGGCTATGTTTATAATTGCCCTTTATGTAATGGTCATTTAGGATGTATGTATAAATATGATATTACTGATGGTAAAACAACCTATTATGATGAAACTTATGGTACAGTTAGAATAGTGGCTTCGTCTAAAAATCTTCCTTGTGGAAGTATTGTTAGATTTAATAAATCATTTGTATCAAGCAGTCCAGTTATTGCTATTGTTCTTGATCGTGGGGTAAGAGGTAATGCCCTAGATTTGCTAAGTAGAGATATCGAATATGCTTTAAATTTAGGCCGAAGTAGTATTACATATGATGTTTTAAGAGAAGGATGGGGACAAAGTGCAAGCTAAAAAAAGTTTAGGCCAAAATTTTCTCATCGATGAAAGTGTAATTAATAAAATAAGTAATAGTATTAAAGCAAATGAAAATGATCTAATTATTGAAATAGGCCCTGGTAAGGGAGCACTGACAAAAAAATTAAAAGATAAGTCTCCTTTAGTTTGCTATGAAATTGATACTGATTTAAAAATATATTTAAATAGTTTAGAAGATGCTGAAACAAAAATAATTTATAAAGATATATTAAATGCTAATATTAAAGAAGATATTAAATATTTAAATTATGAACGTTTATTTATTGTTGGTAATCTACCTTATTACATTACAACCCCTATTATTAAACATTTAATTAATCTAAATTTAGATATAGATGAAATGTATTTTATGGTTCAGGACGAAGTTGCTGATAGGTATTCTGCTAATTATGGTAGCAGTGAATATGGTAGTATTACTTTATATTTAAAATATTTTTTTAATATAGAGAAATTATTTAAAGTAAGTAAAAATTCTTTTAATCCTGTGCCTAAAGTTGAAAGTGCTATTTTAAAATTTACTAAAAGAGACGATAAACCAGATGTTAATAAAGATGATTATTTTAAATTAATTACTGATGCTTTTAGAATGAAAAGAAAGACTTTAAAGAATAATTTAAAAGAATATGATTTAAAAAAAGTAGAGGCAATATTGCAAAAAAATCATTTAAATGATACCATAAGAGCAGAAGAATTAAGTGAAGATTTTTTTATTGAACTTTATAATTTTCTATTTGAAAGGAATAAGAATGGATAAAACATTAAAAGTTATTATTATAAGTGTAATAGTATTATCATTTATTTGGAGCATTGTTTATGTAATTGTAAGATATAATAACGAGAAAAAATTAATAAATAATAGTTTAAATGTAAGGGAGATATATTATGTATAATTATGATTTTAAAGAGAATAATGAACAAATTATTTTAGAGAAAAATGCAGGCGTTCTTGAAATAAATAATGATATTTTTAATAGATGTATTGTTATAACTAATAAAAATATCTTGTTATTTAATGATGCAAGTAAAAATGATCCTTTAAATGGTCGTGCTGTTTCCCTTTTAAATGATTATATTTTAAATCTAATTATTCCTTTAGCTAATTTAAATTATAAAGAGGAAGATAACAATACAATAATAAATTATAATAATATGGAAATTGTTTTATATGATTTATTAATAAGCAAATATATTTGCTAAAGAAAGAATATAGGGGAAAATGAATAGACTAAGTGAAGAGAGAAAAATTTTATTAATTGGCTTACTTATTGCCTTGGGTATTATTATAGTGGGAATAATAATTGCTTTTTTGCTAATTAATGCCAAATATAACTAAAATAAAGATAATGGTCAGAAACAATCTGACTATTTTTTAATACACCTGCTTGTGGAAGCAATGGAGAAAGATACTGAAACTCTTCATAAGTTAATAAGAGAATTAATTGCTAAACATCCAGGTATTAGTTATCATTCATTTGTTGAGATAACAACTCATTTAGGTTATCACGAAATTGAAGCAATTTTAAATGAAGATTCTAAAGAATAAAATATTTTAACAATAAAAGTAGTAGATATTGTATACTGTAATCTGAAAATAAATTAAAGTTCCTTCTTTTTTTAAATGTTTAAACATATAATTTATTGGTGATATATATGGATAATCAGGGGATTAATATTGGTGACTATGTAACAAGGAAAAGTTATAACAATGATACAGTTTTTAAAATAATTAATATTAAAGATAATGTATGTTATTTAAAGGGAGCTGAAGTAAGACTATATGCTGATAGCGATATAAGTGATTTAGTAAAATGTGAAAAACCAAGAGATGAAGATTTTAAAGATTTTGAAAGAAGCAGCAAAGTTAATGAAGAAGATGACTTTTTCTATCTTCCAGGAAAAATAGTGCATCTTGACAGCGATGGCGAGTTTTTAGACAAATGTTTAAAGTATTATAAATATATGGGAGTTTATGCCATCGGTAAGAAAATAAAAGAAGAAGACATGTACGAACAAGTAAGACTTTTATTAAATGAATATAAACCAGATATTCTAATTTTAACGGGACATGATGCCTACTACAAGAAAAAGGGAAGTATTAAAGATGTCGAAAATTATAAAAATACTAAAAATTTTATTAGAGCAATTAAAGCGGCCCGCAACTATGAAAAAAGTCACGAGAAATTAGTGATTATTGCGGGTGCTTGTCAAAGTAATTATGAAGAACTTATTAAAGCAGGAGCTAATTTTGCCTCTAGCCCTAAAAGAGTTAATATTCACGCATTAGATCCAGCGATTATTGCGGTTACAATTGCCTTAACTGAAAGAAATAAAGAGATAGATTTAAAGGGAACTTTAGAAAAAACAAAATATGGTAAAGATGGTATGGGTGGCATAATAAGTAATGGTCTTATGTATGTGGGGTATCCAAGATAATGAATATAGATATTGTTAAAAATAAGATTGAAAATAATCTAAATAAAAAAGTAGTTGTAACTGTCTATGGAATGCGAAATAAAATATCTAGATATGAAGGTATACTTTATAAGACTTATCCTAATATTTTTACTATTTTAAGTGATGGAGTAGAAAAGAGTTTTTCTTATAATGATTATATAACTGGATATATTAAAGTAAAACTGTTATAAAATGCTTGAAAAAAACATTTTAATAGTATAAAATATTATTAGATTGTGAAATCAAGATAAGGAGTGGAAAAAATGGAAATTACAAATGTACGTGTTCACAAAGTAGATAGGGAGGGCTCAAGACTTAAAGGTTATGCAACTGTCACTATCGACGATTGCTTCGTAGTAAGCAACATTAGAATTATAGAAGGAGAAAACAGATTATTTTGCGCTATGCCTAGTCGTAAAGTAAATGATGAGAAATTTGAAGATATCGTTCATCCAACTAATGCGGAAACAAGAGAAATGTTTGAATCAAAAATTTTAGAAGAATACAATAATCCATCTACTGAAGAAAATTAGTATAGAGGATTTATGGATAAAGATTATCAAGAAATATATCAACTAATCAGAAGCTGGTTATATGATATAAAATTTGGACTAAGAATTGAGTATAATCAAAATGTTGAAGATAGAGAGAATCTAATGGCTTAAAACATAGAAGTTTATGAATATATGCAATCATCAGAACAAAATGAGAAGCAAATAATAGATCAAATTATTTCTAATGGCGTAGCTATTACAAAAAGTAATCAGTATATTGTAAATGCTGAAAATATGCAAAGATTTTTAAACTCTTCAACAGTTGTCCCAATGGCAAGAACTATTTATCAAGAAATAAAAATGAATGATGAAAAGAAGAATATGCCTAAAAAATAATTATTAAGAACTGTTTAAATGCAGCTCTTTTTTTGTTGGTGGTAAAAAAATTTAAAAATTTTTCATAAAAAAAAGGAAATGGGATTAAAAACGCTAATATATATAGTGAAGGAGAAAGAAAATGTCGAATTATGAAAAGTTTTGACATCATTTGTCGAAGGTCTTGCAATTAGTAAAAAAATGGTTAAGATATAGTCTTCGAAGGAGAAACATTATGGAAAAATTTGATTACTTAACAGATGATTTAGCTTTTAAACAAGTCTTTATGCATAAAGAAATTTTAGAAGACTTGATAACAGCATTTTTCGAATATGTAGGCAAAGACAATAATGGTAAAATAATAACTGAATTAATACCTAATGCCTATTTAAGTGGCGATGATAATGTCAACATAAAAATGTAGGTTCTCCTACAAAATTATATTAGCCAAAACCTACATTTTTATGTTGACGTTATCAATATTTAAGAATAATAGGGAGTAGAAGTGTGAAAGAGATGAAGAAATATGCGAGAGGAGATAAAGTAATGGAAGAAACAATAAAATGGTTAAGAGAATGGAATATTGAATCAGATAGAATAAACTATCAAAGAAGAATAGAGGAGGCAGAAGAAAAAGGAGAAGCAAAAAGAAATATTGATATAGCAAAAGAACTTTTACAAGATGGAACCTTACCAATAGAAAAAATAATGAGTATAACAAAGTTATCTGAAAAAGAAATTAATAAAATATTAAGAAAGTTAAAATAATAAAGTATTAGAAGTTTTCTTTCAATTTCATAACTTAAAAAATCTTTCATATAATTTAATAAGGAGGCAATATGGAAAGTAATATTGATTTAGTAAGTTATGGATCACACGAAATAAAAATTACTGATCGTAGTGTTATAAGTTTAAGTGGTATTAATAAGATAAGTAGCTTTGATGATCAAGAATTTTTAATGGAATCAAATATGGGAATGATTTTACTTAAAGGAGAAAATTTAGAAATTGTTAAATTAGATACTAAAGATGGTAATGTTAAAATAAAAGGTAAATTAATTAGTTTTGCCTATATAGAAAATGTTAAGAAAAATAAAGAAGAAAGTTTACTTTCTAAATTATTTAAATAATGAATGCAAAATTACAGTTAATTTCATTTTTATTATCTTTCGTTTACGGTATAATCTTTTACTTACTAACCAGTTTAAATTTTAAATTGATAGAAAAGATGAGGGTATTATATAAACACATTATAACTTTTATATTTGTTTTAGATATCGCAATTATTTATATCATAATAATGTATCATTTAAATAAGGGTTATTTTCATATTTATTTTATTTTGATGGTTCTCATTGGTTTTATAGCAGGTTATTTTCTTAAAACAAAAATATTTAGTAAAATTGATGTCAAAAGACATTTTATGAATTGAAATAATATATTCTTTGTGCTAGTATCAGAGTTAGATAGATATAAAAAGGAGATACTATGCATAAGAAAAGTAAAAAAGAAAGAAAAAGACTTTTTTTAATATTGGTAACAATTTTATCATTGTTAGGCTTTTTAGTTGGTAGTGTCTATAATGATTGGCAAAATATTTTGGAAAATCGTAAATTAGCAAGAGAATTAGATAAAGAATATACTCTTTTAGTAGAAAATGAAGAAAGACTTAATACCGAAATTGCGCGGTTAAGTGAAAATGAAGGCTTAATTAATTATGCGAGAGAAAACTTCTTATTATCAACTGAAGGCGATATAATTATTAAATGGAATAAAAAGAATACTAACGAAAATTAGTATTTTTTTAAAGTATTTCATCGATTAAACCATATTTTAAAGCTTCATCTGGATCCATAAAATTATCTCTTTCAGTATCTTTTTCAATTTCTTCTAAAGTTTTATTAGTAACATTAGCTAAAATATTGTTTAATTTATCTTTTATTTTAAGAATTCTTTCCGCCGCAATTTTAATATCAGTTGCTTGGCCTTGAGTACCTCCTAGAGGTTGATGAATCATAATTTCGGAATTTGGTAAACTACATCTTTTGCCTTTTGTTCCGTTTGCTAAAATAAATGCTCCCATTGATGCCGCTAAACCTATACAAATTGTCTTTATATCACTTTTAATATAGTTCATTGTATCATATATGGCCATCCCACTTGTAATTGATCCACCGGGAGAGTTGATATATAAATAAATATCATTATGATTTAAACTGTCTAAATATAAAAGCTCTGATACAATAATACTTGCATTATTATCATTTACTTCACCATTTAAAAAGACGATTCGATCATTTAAAAGTCTAGAGTATAAATCAAAGGCATATTCTTTGTTACTATCTTTTTCAATAACTGTTGGAATTATATTCATTTAATCACCTATAATTATAATATAAGAATTATTAATTTTTTATTCAAAAAAATAATAATTTATGGTATTATTATATAGAAAGATAAGGGACTAGTTGATATGGATAAAATTAAAATTACTCTTTCAAATGGTAGTGAAAAAGAATTTTTAAAAAATACAACCTACTATGAGATTAGTAAAGCCTTTAATATGGATAAAAGTATCTTAGGTGTTAAAATAAATAATGAAGTCTTATCTTTAAGTGATGTAGCAGTTGCTTCAAATGAAATAACTTTTATTGATTTAAATGATATAATGGGGCATAAAATATATACTTCTGGTTTAGAGTTTTTATTTGAAGTTGCTTTAAAAGAAGTTTATCCTAATTTAGATATAACCTATCAACATAGTGTTCCTAAAGGGATTTTAGGAGAAGTAGTGGGAGATAAAATTCTTACTAATGAAGATTTAATTAGAGTAAAAAGTGAAATGGCTAAATTAGTAAGTGAAGATTTACCTTTTAGAAAATTATCCGTTAGTAATAAAGATTTAATAAAATATTATGAAGATATAAAACAAGAAGAGAAAGCTGAGAATATTCAAAATATATCTGATATAGTAGTTAATTTATATGAACTAAAAGGGATATATAATTATTTTTATAGTGGTATGCCTTATAGTACAGGAAGTATTACAAAGTATGATATAGTTTATTTAGGAAGAAATAGATTAGTATTTGTTATTCCTAACTGGCGTAATAAAGGGGAATTACCAGAATATGTTCATTATGATAATATAATTAATTCTTTTTTAGTCGGTAAAAATTGGTTAGAAACATTAAATATGCAGTATGCTACAAGTGTGAATAATACCATAGTTAGTGGGGAAATAAAAGATTTTATTAAATCGTGTGAATTAATATTTAATTTAAATGTTTCTAATGTTTCTAAAGAAATAACAAATAATCGCAATATTAAATTTGTTCTAATTGCAGGACCATCGTCAAGTGGTAAAACAACTACTTGTAAAAGATTAGCGTCATACTTAAAAGCCCAAGGATATAAACCAATTAAACTTTCAATTGATGATTTCTTTTTAGAAAGAGAAGAAACACCTAAAAATGAAAAAGGAGAATATGACTTTGAATGTTTAACCGCAATTGATTTAAATTTATTTAATAGTACTTTACAAAATTTATTAAAAGGTGAAGAAGTTAAATTACCAACATTTAATTTTGTCAGTGGCAAAAAAGAATTTAATGATAAAGCAGTGAAAATAAATGATAATAGTATTATTTTAATTGAAGGATTACACGCTTTAAATGACGAATTATTACCAGGAATAGATAATAAATATAAATATAAAATATATTTAAGTCCATTTATTCCTTTAAATATCGATCGGCATAATTATATATCAACAACTGATTTAAGACTTATTAGAAGAATAGTAAGAGATAATAGAACAAGAGGTTATAGTGTTAATAAAACAATCGATGTTTGGCAAAATGTTAGAAATGGGGAAGAAAAATATATTTTCCCATATATACATCAAGCTGATAAAGTAATTAATACCGCCCTTGCTTATGAAATTGGTGTTTTAAAAGTTTATGCTGAACCACTACTTCGAAGTATTAGAGTAGATAGTAATTATTATGAAGAAGCCAGAAGATTGATTAATTTTTTAAAAATATTTTATACTATACCTAGTGAATATGTTACAGAAGATTCAATATTAAGAGAATTTATAGGAGGAGATAATAATGATTAGAGTAGCTATTAATGGTTTTGGAAGAATAGGAAGAATTGCTTTTAGAGAGATGATTACAACTAGTGATTTTGATGTAGTAGCAATAAATGATTTATCAAATGCTTTAGAACTAGCTCATTTACTTAAATATGATACAGTTCATAGAACATTTCACGAAAATGAAATAACCGCTGATGGGAATGATATAGTTATTGCTGGTAAAAAAAGAATAAAAGTATTTAGTGAAAAAGACCCAAGTAATTTACCTTGGAAAGATTTAGATATTGATTTAGTACTAGAATGTACAGGAGCATTTACTAATGAGGAAGATGCAAAAAAACATATTGCTGCTGGTAGTAAAAAAGTTTTAATATCAGCACCGGGAAAAGGCAATATGAAAACTATAGTTTATGGTGTTAATGATGATATATTAGATGGTAGTGAATTAGTTGTATCATCTGCAAGTTGTACTACTAATTGTCTTGCACCAGTATTAAAAGTTTTAAATGATAATTATGGAATTGTTAAAGGCTTTATGAGTACAGTACACGCTTTTACTAATGATCAAGAAACGTTAGATATTGCTCATAAAAAAGGTATTTATGCTAGAAGAGGAAGAGCCGCTAGTCAAAATATTATCCCAGCCTCAACTGGAGCAGCATCTGCTATTGGTTTAGTTATACCTAGTTTAGCTAGTAAGTTTGATGGTATAGCATATAGAGTACCTGTAGCTGATGGATCTTTAATTGATGTAACAGTTGAATTAGTTAAAAATCCATCTGTTGATGAAATAAATAATACATTTATAAATAATCAAAATGAAACAATAAAATTTACAAAAGATCCAATTGTTTCTAGTGATATTATTGGTAAAAAATGTGGAGCTTTAGTCGATGGACTTCTTACTAATGTCGTTGATGTTAATGGTACTAAATTATATAAAGTAGTGGCGTGGTATGATAATGAACTTGGTTATACAGTCCAAATGTTAAGATGTGCTAAAGCAATGTTTAAGAATACTCGATAATGAGTATTTTTTATTTGGAAACTTTATTTTTCGTTTGGATTTATTTTACTTATAGGATATGGTTTGGCTTCATCAGTTAAATATAAAATGTAATCAGTTGAAGTATTGTAATACTTAGCTAGTTTAATTAATATATCAATGGGTAATTGTCTTTTCCCTATTTCATAATAACTATAAGCAACTTGTGATACATTTAAATATTTACTTATTTCCGATTGTAAAATGTCTCTATCTTCTCTCATTTCTCTTAGTCTATTCATTTTTAATTACCTCATAATGAATTTTATTTTAAAACAAAATGTTATATTGACTTCTAAAACATAATGTTTTAAAATTAATATTATATAAAACAATTTGTTTTAAGAATAGAGCTAGGAGATAAGTTATGAAAGAGAATAAAAGAGTAGTTATAATAATTTCAATAGTAATATTAACAATAATAAATGTATTTTTAGTATTTAAAAAAGATTCTAGTATATTAGAAAAGAATAAAGTAAGTAAAATAGAAAGGAAAGAATTTAATATTTATTTACAAAAAACAGTTGGAAGTAAAGATTATGATCCATCAACTGATACAGCATTTCCAGCAAGTGGTTATTTATTAAATACAACTAAAACAGTATGTAAAGGTTATAGTGATCAAGAAATAACACCAATACCTGTAACTCAAGAATTAACTGATGGAGTAATAAATGGAAGTATAACCATAAATAGTAAAAATACAATATATTGTGATTTATATTTTGATAAAAATGAAACACCAACAATAAATACTTTTAATGTCACAGGGAAAACAAGTGGAGGAACAACTTTAAGTAATAATTTTACTTATCAAACAGATAATATACCATTTACAGTAACATATACAGATAATGAAAGTGATGTAAAACAATATTGTATAAATGAAACAAATAGTATAGAAAATTGTAATTGGCAAACATTAAGTGAAACAAATAGTTATTCATTAAAAGATAATTCTGATGGAGAAAAAACAATGTATATATATTTAAAAGATAAAGCAAATAATGTATCAGTAACAACAGATAAATCCACAGCAAAGATAATAGTAGATCAAACAAAACCAAAGATAACATCATTCACATTAACAGGAGCAGCAGATGAAGGCCAACAATTAAGTAGTAGTACAGAATATACCCATAAAGTAGGAATAACCTATAATGCAACAATAACAGAGAGTAATATAGAGAGTTATTGTGTATATGAAGATAATTGTAATTATCAAATAACAACTAGCACATCATTTAGTAAAGTAAGTTATACATTAACCAATACAGAAGGAAGTCATACAGTTAATATAAGAGTAAAAGATAAAGCAGGGAATGAATCTGATGTATCAACAAAAAGTATAAAGTTAGATTTAAATAATCCAAGTGTAAGTAAAGTAACATATAAAAGTAAAGATACAAGTAGTATAACAGTAACAGTAGAAGGTAGTGATACAACAGATGGAAGTGGCATAGTTAAATATGAATGTAGTGCAAAAGAAAAAGGTGTGTGGTTTACTCAAGTTGGAGATACTTGTACAGTAACAGGGCTAACTGATGGAACAGAGTATACCATTGAAGGAAGAGTAACGGATGCATCAGGAAGAATATCAACAAATAGTGTAAGTACGAAGCAAACAACAACACCAGCTTATAAATGTGCTTCTGGGGAAACATTAATTGGGACTGAATGTGTAGCGTATGCTTCAGATAAAGGGTGGAAAAGGAATGTAACCTATTATAAATGCAGTGTAAATTCATCAAATGAATATAGTACTAGGGGAGCAGCCGAAAGTGCTTGCACAAGTTCTGTTCAAAGAGCTTGTTCTTCCTACGATGTATGGGAAAATTGCACCTGTAGTGTAGGAACTTTCAACAAGGGTTTGGGCGCGTGTGCGTTTAATGGGGTGTATAGTGTAATGTCAAGTGAAGAGGGATGGACCGATTCGGAATGCAGCGAGTTTATAAATTGGTATGCCCCCGATTGGTATAAATTTTCATCTAAACGAAAAGTTATAGAATGTGAAGGCGACGATATGACGATTTCCACGCCGGTGTTCCAATGCCCAGATGGTTCCTGGTCAACGGACGAAATGGATCCTCGTGATAGTTGGTTCGTTCAGGCTTTGGGCAATGCCAAAGAGGGGACTGGAAAATGTTATTTCAGGGGGGACAACTGTTCGTCTTCGACGAAATATAAGTGCCCGGTGGGAAGAGATGGTTATAGCTCTAAGAGTTCTTGCGAGAAAAGTTGTTACGAAAATGGATCAACAGGAACTGTTTCAAGTGGTTCAAGAACAGAATACTATTGTGAAAGTGGTTGGAGTTATTATTCTGGTTCTGCGAGTAGCGCTGACTATAGATGTTCAAAGGCTGCTACTAGAGATTGAACCTTTTGTCGGAGATCTGTCGTAGAACCTTATTTAAAGTTTTAAAAAAAATGGAAACTTAAAAGTATTAAACTTTTGGTAAGATAAATAATCGAGAAGGAAAACTCGTAAAAACCTCATAGACTTAACTCTTTGAGAAAGTAGCAATACTTTCTCTTTTGCTTTAAAAGGGAATATGATATACTTATGATGTGATATTTATGAAAGATAGAATATTAGAATATTTAGAAGATAAAGACAAAGCTCAATCATTAAAAGATATTAATGATTTTGTTAAAATGGATCAAGAAAAATTAAAAATAGAGCTTGATAATTTAGTAAGTGAAGGTATAATTCACGAAACTAAAAAGTGTAAATATATTTTAATTAAATATTGTAAAAGTCTTAGAGTTGGTAAAATAGATATTGCTAAGAATGGCTATGGTTTTTTAGTTAGTGATGATTATGATGAAGATATATTTATAAATAGAGATAATTTAAATAATGCTATTGAAGGAGATATTGCTTTAGTTGATTTATTTAGCCGTAATGGAAAAACAGAGGGTAAAGTTTTAAAAGTTCTTAAAAGAACTAATAACCGATTAATTGGAGAAATTCTTTATGTAAATAATAAGCCAACAATAATATTAGATGATAAAAAGTTAGATATTGAAATAGAACTTGAAAATTATTTTAATAATTTAGTTGATGGCCATAAAGTTATTGTTGAACTAAAAGAACAAATTGGTCCAAAGAAATTTATTGGTGTAGTCACTAAAATAATTGGTCATAAGAATGATCCTGATATCGATATATTAACGATTGCTTATAAACATAATATTGAACTAGAATTTAGTGATGAGGTAATGGCTGAAGTAGCTAAGTTACCTAGTGAAGTATTAGCTAGTGATAAAGTTGGAAGAGTTGATTTAACAAAGGAAGAAATATTTACAATAGATGGCGATGATACAAAGGATATAGATGATGCCATAAGTATTAAAGAATACCCAGATCACTTTGAATTAGGGGTCCATATTGCTGATGTATCATACTATGTTAGAAGAGGAACTAAATTATACGATGCGGCTTATGAAAGAGGGACATCATCATATCTAGCTGATCGCGTTTTACCAATGCTTCCACACGAATTATCTAATGGAATATGTTCTCTTAATCCAGGTGTTGAAAGACTTGCAATCAGTGTCTTAATGAATATTGATTTAAACGGCAAAATAAATGAATATGATATTTTTCCTTCGATAATTAAAAGCCGTAAACAAATGACTTATAAATGTGTTAATAAAATTCTTGAAGAAAATATTACTCCAGAAGGTTATGAAGAGTTTAAAGAAAGTCTTTTAAAAATGCAAAAGTTAGCTAAGATACTTCGCAATCGAATGATTAGAAATGGCTATATTGAATTTGAAATACCAGAAGCTAAAATTATTCAAGATGAAAATGGTAAATGTATTGATATTGTTAAAAGAGAACAAAGGGAAGGTGAATCATTAATCGAATGCTTTATGATAGCGGCGAATGAAACCGTGGCAACTCATATAACTAATATGGATTTACCATTTATTTATCGTATTCACGGCATTCCTAAAAGTGAAAAAATAGATGATTTTATTAATTTATTGAAAATATTACATATAAATGTTGATACAAAAGGCATAAATGCTAGTAGTAAAAGTATGCAAAAATTATTAGAGGAGTTAAAAGATTATCCTGAAAATACAATTTTATCAACCCTCCTTTTAAGAAGTATGCAAAAAGCTATTTATAGCCCTAATAATATTGGCCACTTTGGCCTAGGTCTTAAAAACTATACGCATTTTACTTCGCCAATTAGAAGATTTCCCGATACTACAGTTCACGAATTATTAAGAACTTACTTATTTGATAAAAATATAAATAATAATACAATAAAATATTTTAGTAGCATTCTTCCCGCTATTGCGGAGCATTCATCAGAAAGAGAACAAGCAAGTGTCGATGCGGAAAGAGAAGTTGCTGATATGAAGATTGCTGAATATATGGAAAGACATATTGGCGAAGAATATGAAGGTATGATAACATCTGTTACTAACTTTGGCTTCTTTGTTGAACTCCCTAATTTAGTTGAGGGGTTAGTTCATATAAGTAGTTTAAATGGTAATTATTCCTATGTACCAGATTTACTTGCCTTAGTTGGGGAAGATAAGAAAATTAAATATCAAATAGGAAGTAAAGTAAAAGTAAAAGTAGTTAATGCTAACAAAGAAGAAAAAACAGTAGATTTTGAGGTTGTCGATGGAAATAGTAAATAAGAAAGCAAAATTTGATTATTTTATTGAAAGTGAGATAGAAAGTGGAATTGTTTTAACGGGTACTGAGATTAAATCTTTAAGAAAAGGTTCAGCTGATTTAAAAGATACTTATATTAGAATAAAAAATAGCGAAGCATATATAATTAATATGTATATAGCTAAATATGAAGAAGGCAATATTTTTAATCACGATGAAAGAAGAGAAAGAAAATTATTACTTCATAAAAAAGAAATTAAAAAATTAGAAAGTTTAAGTAAAATAGATGGATATACTTTAATACCAATTAGGTGTTATTTAAAAAAGAATTTAGCTAAAATAAGTGTTGGCATCTGCAAGGGTAAGAAATCTTATGATAAAAGAGAAGCTATAAAGAATCGAGATTTAAAAAGATTGGAAGGGTAGTAAAATGAAGTTAAAAAAAAGAGTAGTCATTATTTTAGTAGCAGTATTATTTTTATTATTAATTGGGGGAACATTTTTTACGTTAAGAAATAAAAAAGAAGAAAAACCTAAAAATAATGTTGTTGATACGCCAAAAGTGGTAACCATAATTAATGAAGAAAGTAAAAGTAGACCAATTGCTTTTACAATTGATAATTCAGATGAAGCTAGACTTCTTCATAGTGGCCTTCAAAAAGCTTATCTTGTATATGAAATGATTAACTATGCTGATGGTAGAACAAGATTTTTAGCAATGTATAAAGATAGTGATACAAGTAAAATTGGCCCAATTAGAAGTGTTAGACATTATCATTTAGACTATGTGTTAGAAAATGATGCTATTCTTGCTCATTGGGGTGAGAGTACTATTGCAAATACTAATTTAGCCAAACTTAAGATAGATCATTTAGATGGAATGGCTTATGGTTCAAATAAAGAGCTTACTAATATTGAAAACAATCGTTATTTTTGGACTGATAAAAACAGTGATGTAAATATTTCACATCGTCGTTTTTCTAATATTGAACTTATTAATAAAGGCATTGATAAATTAAAAATAGATAAAGAAACAGATACTAAAAACTTGTTTAAATATTCTGCCAATAGCATTCCTGTTAGTAATATAGCTAATAGTAGTACAGCAAATAAAGTAGATATTTATTTTAGTAATAGTAATTATGCAACTTATGAATATGATAAAGATAATAAAGTATATAAAAGAAGTGTTAAAGGAAAAGCTCATATTGATAATTTAACTAATGAACAGATAACTGTTAAAAATATAATAACCTATAAAGTAAAAAATTATACTATTGAAGGAGATCCAAATATCTTACAAGAATTAGAAAATGTTGGTAAGGGTGAAGGATACTATATAACTGAAGGTTATGCTGTTAAAATAAATTGGGAAAAAGAATGCCATAGTTGTCAAACTAAATACACATATACTGATGGTAGTGAATTAATATTAAATGATGGTAATACTTTTATTGAAATAATGCCAAGTGGCAAAGAATTAAAAATTTCATAAAAATAATAAATGCTTAATATACTTTAGTAGGAGGACTTACAAATGGATAAATTAATTGAATTTGTTGGTAATAATTATGCTTGGTTTTTAACAATTACTATTATCTTATTATTTGCTTTAATTGGTTATATATATGATAATAGAAAAACTAATTTAAAAATAAAGGAAGAAGATGAGGTAAAAGATGAGGAAGAATTAGCTAACGAAGTAGTTATCGAAGAAGTAAAGACAGAAGAAAATCCTAAAGAAGAGGTTACTAATAGCATAGACAATAATGATAGTATTGAACAAAATATTATAGATGAATAGTCCCGCGGGACTTTTTTCTTTGTTTATAATAATAGATGATTTAATAAGAAAGACTTTTTATTTTTTAAAATATTTGATATAATGAAAGGGCTTAGAATGAGGAGTGAAAATTAATGAGTTTAACAGCAATATGGGGGGTCATTACCAAAATAATTGACATAGGTATTGTATGGTTAGCATTTTATTATATATTAAAGAATGTAAAAAATAATATAAAATTAACTTTAATAGTTAAAGGTGTAGTAATTATTTTAATTATTAAAATATTAAGTGATTTACTAAATTTATATACAGTTGGAGTCTTACTTGAATATATTGTTTCTTGGGGACCACTAGCCATAATTGTTATCTTTCAACCAGAAATTAGAAGTGTTTTAGAAAGTTTAGGCAGAACCCAACTTTTAGGACGTCATAAAATATTAACTGTTGATGAAAGAGAAAAAGTTGTTTATGAAATAATGAAATCAATCGAATACTTTAAAAAGAATCGTATTGGCGCACTAATCGTTATAGAAAGAGAAGTTTCTTTGCAAGAATATATTGAAAATTCTACTAAAATATATGCTGATTTATCTGATGATTTATTAGAATCAATATTCTTTCCAAATTCCCCTCTTCACGATGGTGGGGTAATTATTCAAGGTGATCGTATAACATCAGCATCCGCTGTTTTTAAGACTAGTATGAATCCAAGTGTTAGTAAGCGCCTTGGTACCCGTCATAGAGCAGCTTTAGGTATTGCTGAGGAAAGTGATGCCATTGCTTTAGTTGTATCAGAGGAAAATGGTCGTATCTCTATTGCTGTAGATAATGAACTTAATTATAATTTAACACTTGATGAGTTTAGAATGAAATTAATTGAGGAATTAAGCCCAAAAGAAGAAGTCTTCTTTGAAGCAGAGGAAAATGTTGGTGGTGAAGAAGATGAGTAAAATTTTGAAAAAAATAGGTAAAATGTTATATGTAATTATTGAATCATTTTTAAAATTTATTGATAAAATAATTATTATGCCTATTAGTAGATTAGTATATAATATCTCTAAATCAACTAGCAATAATAATAATGAAATTAATAAAATATTAAATCGTCCACAGTTTTTAATCATTTTATCTTTAGTATTTGCCCTTATCTTTTTCTTCCTTATTGATAAAAAGGTTATTAACTTAGTTAGTACGGAAGCAGGAATTATTAAAAATGTGCCCGTTAATTTAATTTATAATGAAGGTGTATTTGTAGTTGAAAATGTTCCCGAAACAATTGAAATAACCATTTCTGGTAATAAAGGTGATATTTATTTAGCCAAACAGTTAGGAGAATTTGGGGTTGATCTAAATTTATCTAAATATACCAAACCAGGAACTTATAAAGTAGCATTTTCTTATTCTAAAAATATTAAAGCTGTAGATTACCATTTAAATCCATCTTACTTAACAGTAACTATAAAAGATAAAGTTAGTGAAGTAAAAACCGTTACTTATGATTTAGTTGGTACAGATGATTTAGATAAGAAATTAAGTGTTTCAAATGTTACTTTGGATAAGAATGAGGTTGTAGTTAAAGGTAGTCAAGAAGCAATTGATGAAATTTCCACGATTAAAGCATTAATTGATGTTTCTAATAAAGATTTTACAGAAGCAGATACATATGAACTTACTAATATTCCATTAGTGGCTTATAATAAAAGTGGCGAAATAATTAAAAATGTTGAAATTGTTGAAGGTTCGCTTACAGGCTCTATTGTCTTAGCAAGTCATAAAGAAACTGTTCCTCTTGTAGTATCAACGACTGGTAACTTAGTTGGTGGTAAAGCAATTGCCTCAATTCTTATTAATAATGCTCCAAGTTATTTAGTTGATATTTATGGTGAAGAAGAGGAAATAAAAGATATTAAATCAGTACCAGTAACAATTAATGTTGATGGTTTAGGTACTGAATCAGTTAAGAATTATACTGTTGTTATTAGTAAACCAAATGGAGTTAGATATGTAAGTGCTAAAAATGCCTCAATTGCTGTTACTTTTGGAGATGAAGAGCAAAAAACGGTTACCGTTAGTTCCATTGACCGAAGATATTTAGCCGATGGTTATAATGCCACAATGATATCTGATGGTAAAACAGAAGTTCAAGTTAAAGGAGTTCAATCTAATATTAATAATATTGATGCAAGTAATATTAAAGCTTATGTCGATTTATCTGGTTTAGGTGAAGGAACTCACGATGTTCCAGTCAAGATAGAAAATAATAACCCTCTTGTTAGTTATGTTGTAACAAGAACAATTCAAATTAAAATAACCAAAGATTAGAAGTTGTTGAACTTCTTTTCTTTTGGAACATATATTTAGAAAAAAACAATATAATATTATAGAAAATAGTGCTTTTTGACACAACTTGACATTAGCAAACAAATATGCTATAATCTATATCGTGTGGTGCATTATTCTAGTCACTAACATTGTCTGAAGGTGGGGCTAAAAATCTACCAATAGAATAAGACACTTTATATATTTGCTTTTTCCGCCCAGGTTAGGGTGAATATATAATTTAAAGTTTAAGGAAAGGCTATAATGGCATATAGTTTAAATCCTTTTACTAAGTCCGTTGTAAACATTTCTTGTCGTGAGTGGTAATGGGGAATATTAATGATCTAAATATTAATTGAAATCATTGCTGCAAAAGCGAATAATGACAATCCCTGGTGTTTGAGAAAATCTCTAGAATGTATGTATTATAAATAATAAAGTATGGATTTAAGTGGCAATCGAGTAATTAAGATGGTGACGCTTAATTGTTTCCTTTAAAGAGAAATCGCTAACGGGTAACTTTTAGTAGGAAATAGAGAAATTCAACTCGACCTAAACCATAAAATTAATTTATAATATACCATATTTTTTTTATTTTAGGAGGTTTTTCCAATGGAATATAAAATTCGAGAATTAAAACGACCTGATAAAAGTATAATACCTCTATCTTATCTTGATAAAAGAGAACCAGAAATTCTTACTGAAGGTTATGTTGCGGAATTAAATAGAGAAATCGCTTATCGCATTAGAGATCTTGATGCAAGAAATATGGTAGCAGTAGATGAGGAAACAATATGTAAATTAGGTAACTCGAGAAAATTAACAAGATAAAAAGGAGTTCTTTATGAAGGATAATTGGACATTAAAAGTCTTTTTCTTAACCTTTATATTAGCTATTATTTTTAGTATAGCAGCTAATTATTTAGGAAGATTTAATAATATAATTTTAATAATATGTATAATTTCTATTCTTTTAATAGGAATTGTTTTTGATATAATTGGCGTTGCTGTATTAAGCTGTGATATTAAAGCATTGCACTCAAGAGCAAGTCAAAAACTTAAAGGGGCAAAGAAAGCCATAAAGCTTACGCAAAATGCCTCCACTGTTTCTTCTTTTTGTAATGATGTTGTTGGGGATGTTTGCGGTATTGTAAGTGGTAGTTTAATAACAGTCTTAGTATTAAATTTATTTGTTAATAATAATTTATCTTTTTGGAATGTTATTTTCTCTTCAATTTTATCTAGCCTAACGGTTGGTGGTAAGGCAATTGGTAAAAAATTTGCCGTTAAAAATGCTGATAATATTATTTATTTGGTAGGGAAAATATTATCTTTACTTAGTAAATAATCTATATTAAAAGATGAAAAAGAAAAAGAGGTATCTGGTAGATATATTGAGATGATTGATTTAGATAAATAAAGCACTAATTATGGAAGGGAATTAGTACCTTGTGTATAATTAGAGCTGTTTGTTATGATATCAAATATACTGATTTTGCTGAATGCGAATATAATGGAGTTATTGGTTATCTGCCTCGAATAAAAAGGAGCACCAACATTTTGTTAACCACAGAAATATTAGAAGAAAAAGGAGCTAGGGAATTATCTAAATTGCCATTCAAAGACAGAAGATTTGCTTTATATGATTTAGAATTAAAAAAATCCGAAGAAGCTTTTAACTACAAATTAATAAGAAAATAATATAAATAAGAAATTTTTATCTTTAATAAAACAAAAAAATAGTCAAGCGACTATTTTTCTTTTATTTCAAAATGGTTAAATAATATACCGACATTTATTAAACCACATATACCAACAATAGCATACACAATTTTAGGGAGCATTGAGGCCTCTCCAAATAAAGATTCAACTAGGTTAAAATCAAAGAAGCCAATTAATCCCCAGTTTATTGCCCCTATAATTGTAAATATTAATGTTGTTTTTTGAAATGTTTCCATAAATCACTCACCTTTATACTTTTATTATGGAACGATTTTTTTATATTATACGTGAATAATTATAATATTTAATAAATATATTTTATTAGAAAAGGACGTGTGGTAATTTGAAAAAATTGGTAGTATTATTCAGTGTGATGATGTTATTTTTGTGTGGCTGTGGCAAAGATAACCCAGAAAGTGTCTTAAAAGATTTTAAAAATAGTATTAAAAATTCTAAATCATATAAAGTTACCGGTAATATGGAAATTAATAATGATGAAGAAACATTTACTTACAGCCTAGAAAGTTATTATTTAAAAGATAATTATTACAAGGTGGTGTTAGTTAATCAAACTAATAATCACGAGCAAATAATTTTAAAAGATGGTGAGAATGTATATGTGATTACGCCGGCATTAAATAAGAGCTTTAAATTCCAAAGTGAATGGCCAACGGCATCAAGTCAAGCCTATTTGTTAGGAAGTCTTGCTAATGATATTGAAAATGACGCTAAGGTAACAGTTGAAACAAATGATGATGGTTATGTTATTAAAACTAAAGTTAATTATCCCAATAATGATGAACTTAGTTACCAAAAAATTTATTTAAATAATAAAAAAGAAGTTACTAAAGTTGAAGTATATAATAATAAAGATATTGTAAAAATAAAAGTAACATTTGATAAAGTGAATTTAAAAGCTGGTTTAAAAGATAGTGATTTTAAATTAGAAGATTATGTTAAAGATGAAGAGCCAAAAGAAGATTGTGAAGAAGAAAGCTGTAAAGAGGATAACTTTTCTAAAGAAACAGCAACCATTGAAGATATAATATATCCTTTATATATTCCTAGTAATACTTTTTTAACAAGTAGTGAAAAAGTAGATACCGAAAGAGGAAATAGAGTAATATTAACATTCAGTGGTGATAAGAATTTTGTCTTAATTGAAGAAAAATCTCTAGCATCTAGTGCAATGGAAATTGTTCCTGTATATGGTGAACCTTTATTATTATCTGAATCAATCGGGGCCTTAAGTGCTAATAGTTTGAGCTGGGATGCAAATGATATATCTTATTATCTTGCTAGTACTGAGTTATCTCCATCAGAAATGATGCTCATTGCTAACTCACTAGGTAATGAAACATTAGTAGCCAATACTAAGTAACACATAGAAATATGTGTTATTTTTTTGTACATAGAAGAAATCTTAAATAAAAGTTGCTTTTACAAAGCATTTTGGGTATAATTTATTTGGAGAGGAATTATTATGAGTAAGAAAAAAGCAAAAGAAAATCCATTAATGAAAGAAAAGAAAATTAAAGGAATAAAGAATAACATTGGGGCTAGTGAAGAAGGCAATGAAGTAAAAAATTTTATCATTATTGTAATAGTTTTAGCGGTTATTGTTGGGGTTATTTATGGAATAACTGTCCTATTAAATAAAGAAGAGATAGATTATTCTTATCAATCAACTGCTGGAGCAATAAATTACGACATTGTTTCAGTTGGTACTATTTTAAATAGACCTTATAAGGATTACTATGTTTTAGTGTATGATGTAAATAAGGATGAATCGGTAAAATATAATAGTATTTTAAATAGTTATATGGATAAGAGTAAAGAAGATGATTATATTAAAATATATTTATGTGATTTAAATAATGAACTTAATAAAGCTTATTATAATGTTAATGATGATAATAAGAGTAATCCAGAAGCTAGTAAAACTAGTGAATTTGATTTTGGTGATATAACATTATTACATATTAAAAAAGGTAAGATAGTTGAATATATTGAAAAATATGAAACAATCAAAGAAAAATTAAAGTAAAGTGAAAGCATAATTGCTTTCCTTTTTTATATTGACATGTTAAAATTATTTTATGATACGGGAGTGATATAATGATAAAGTCAAAAGGGTTTGGCTTAGTAACGGTTATTGTAATTATGATTATAACTTCAGTAGTATCAGGTATAACTACTGGGGTTATAATGCTAAATAATAATGATATAAAGATATCTAATTTGTCAGATGATAAAGAGTTGCAAGAATTTATTGAAGTATATGAAGTTCTTCTTTCAAAATATTATGATGATATTGATAAAAAGGCAATGCTTGAAGCTGCCGAAGATGGTATGATGAATTTCTTAGGTGATAAATACACAACTTATTTACAAGGTAGTGAATATCAAGAAATATTAGATGAATTATCTGCTACATATGAGGGAATTGGAATTGAAATTGAAAATAATATCATTAAAGGTTTTGCTGAAGGTTCACCAGCGGAAAAATCAGGTTTATTAATTGGTGATATCATCAACAAAGTAAATAATATTAATATTGAAGATATGTCTTCTGAACAAATTAGCTTATTAATTAAAAATGATGCATCAGATTATATTGATTTAGAAATTTTAAGAAATGGTGTAACATTACCATTTAAAATAAAAAAGACTAAGTTAACTAATAAAGTGGTTTCTTATAAAATAATTGATAATAGTAATATTGGTTATCTATTTATTAAAAATTTTTCGGAAAATTTAGATGATCAAGTAAATGATTCTTTAAAAGAATTAGAAGCAAAAGGGATAAATTCTTTGATTATTGATTTAAGAGGTAATGCCGGTGGTTATTTACAAGCTGCTGAAAAGACAGCATCTTTGTTTTTAGAAGAAGGAAAAGTTATTTATTCATTAAAAAATAGTAATGGAGAAGTAATTCATAAAGATAAGACTAAAGAAAAAAGAAATTACCCTATTGTAATTTTGATTGATAATAATACGGCCTCAGCTGCTGAAATTCTCGCTTCCGCTTTGAAAGACAGTTATAATGCTATATTAGTTGGTTCCAAATCTTTTGGTAAAGGCAAAGTTCAGGAAGTCGTAAAATTAGAAAATGGTGATTCAGTAAAAACGACGTCAGCAAAATGGTATACTCCTGCTGGTATATGTATAGATGGAGTGGGTATATCACCTGATTATAATGTTATTTATATTAATGATGGCAACTACCTTGATACGCAATTAGAAAAGGCAATTAATATATTATACCAACTTGGGGTTTAACACCTTTTTCTTGTTTAGATAAATAAGTGATGGTATAATTTACTTAAAGAAGGTTATAGTATGAAACACAATGTTGGGGATATTATACAGATTCATTGTTATAAACACAATGGAAAAATTCACCGAATTTGGGAAGAATCGACCGTAATTGAAGAAACGGAAGATTATTTAATATGTGGCAATTATAAAACTAACGTCATAGAAAATGATGGAAGAAGCCATTGCACCAAAGAACCAGCCATTGTTTTTTTCTATAAACACAAATGGTATAATGTTATCGCCCAATTTAAAGAGTTTGGTTTGTTTTACTATTGTAATATTGCCTCACCTTATATCGAAGATGAGAATACTATAAAATACATAGATTATGATCTGGATTTGCGAGTGTTCCCTGATGGTGGGTATCGAATTTTAGATAAAAATGAATACAAATATCATAAAAGAATTATGAATTATTCAGATGAGTTGGATTTAATTATCAACAAAGAGTTGGAAGATTTGATAAAAATGAAAACTAAAAAAGAAGGACCATTTGACAAAAAAGTGTTAAATAAATATTTAGGAATATATCAAAATATGCTTAATAACAAATAATTATTGTATTATTTGTTATTTTTTTTCATATAAATATAATGTAATATATAAGCGAAAATATCGGCAAAAATAGCACTAAATCAAGCAAAATTTGTAAAAAAGTTAAAAAAAATGAAAAAAAATGAAAAAAATGTGTTTTTTTTGTTGACATTTTATTTTCAATTTGATATATTATCAATGCGAACCGAAAAAGGGCCGCAAAAATGATCTTTGAAAACTAAGTAAAAAGTCAATTTTGAGTAGCTTAGGAATAAACAAACAATTTAAAGATTCTATATATCTTTTTTATTGAGAGTTTGATCCTGGCTCAGGATGAACGCTGGCGGCATGCCTAAGACATGCAAGTCGAACGAGATGGCCCATTGAGACTGATTGAAAGTTTGCGTGCTTGCACAAGAACCGGATTTCTATCGATTTGGAATTTCCATCTAGTGGCAAACGGGTGAGTAACACGTGGGTTACCTGCCTCTAAGTTGGGGATAACAGTTGGAAACGATTGCTAATACCGAATTAGCTCTACGGAGTAAAGTTGCCTCTA
Organism: uncultured Bacilli bacterium; assembly: GCA_947624505.1. GTDB lineage: Bacteria > Bacillota_I > Bacilli_A > RF39 > UBA660 > SIG200. The sequence goes on from CANQKO010000011.1 coordinate 29,322, forward strand.
AAGCAACGCTTAGAGATGGGCCTGCGGCGTATTAGCTAGTTGGTGGGGTAATGGCCTACCAAGGCGACGATGCGTAGCCGAACTG
>CANQKO010000012.1 GCA_947624505.1 uncultured Bacilli bacterium
GGAATAACTTTTGCTTCTCCACCTTCTAAGACAGCAACACAACTATTTGTTGTTCCTAAATCGATACCTATAATTTTACTCATTATTTTCATCCTTTCTTTCATTAACTTTAACCATTACTGGTCTTATAACTTTATCATTATATGTATATCCTTTTTGCATAACACAAGTAACAATCCCATTTTCTTTTTCTTCATTATTCTCGGTTAAAACTGCTTCCATCTTAGTTGGATCAAACATTTTATCTAATGCTTCAATTTCTTTTACATTAGCATCATCTAAAATCTTTTTAAAATCATTATATATTAATTTAAAACCATTTAAGAATTTTGATACTTCATCTTCTAAATTATCATCATCCATCTTAATAGCTCTTTCAAAATTATCAAGAATTACTAAACTTTTTTTAATAAAAGCTTCTCCATCATATCTATATATTCTGGCTATTTCTTCTTCATATCTTTTCTTGATATTTTGCATCTCAGCCATAACTCTTAATAACTTTTCATTTAATATAGCATTCTCACTTTTTAATTTTTCTAATTCTTCATTACTTTTTTTATGTTCTTTTTTAGAATGCTTTTCATTTATTTTTTCTTCGTTATTTTCTTCCATCATACGCTCCCTCTATTTTATCTACCATATAATTAAGTAAGGAAACTACTCTTTCATATTCCATTCTTTTTGGGCCAATAATAGCAATTGTTCCTTCTTCACCACCAGATTTATATTTTCTTTTAATAACTGTAACATTATCATCAAAATTGCTTTCTTCTCCAATATAAATTTTTAAATCTTCATTACCATCAATTGAATTAACCATTTCTCTAAATGATTCATCTTCTAACTTAGAAGCAATTCTTTTAATACTTGTCGCATCATCATATTCTGGTTCTTTTAGTAGATTAACTCTTCCTGATACGTGAATATTGGTATTGTGATGTAAAAAATCATTAAAAGCATCATAGAAAATATTATATACTGTTTCATAATCTTTTATCTTTTTAGCAATAATCGGTTTTATTTCAAACTCGAGTTTTTCTGATACTCTATCGATTGGTGTTCCCACAAGCATCTTATTAATCATATCTCCCGTTTTAACTATTTCTTCAACATTAGTATTCTTATCTAAGATAAATTGCTTATTTTCAACAACACCTTTATCAGTACAAACTACAGCGACTATTTTTTGTTCATCTAGAGCAATAATATTTATTTGTCTTAATAAATTATCACTACTACTTTTACCTAAGACAACCGAAGTATAATTGGTTAAATCACTAATTATTTCCATACACTTCGCTACAGCATCATTTACTTTTAATTCTTTATTCGAAAATATTGTTTGTAACTTTAACATATCTTCTCCAGTTAAATCTTTAGGTTTCATTAAATTTTCAACATAATATTTATACCCTTTCTCACTCGGTATTCTGCCACTTGATATATGATTTTTTTCAATATATCCCATACTCTCTAACATAGCCATTTCATTTCTAATCGTGGCACTTGAACATTTTAATTTCTTACACAAAGAATTACTCCCAACAGGTTTAACTGTCTTAACATAATTTTCTACAATTTCTTTTAATAGTTCTTTTTTTCTATCATCCATTATCAATATATCACCCGCTTCCTAATTAGCACTCTTCTTTTTCGAATGCCAATACCATTATAATATTATGCTTAGCACTTGTCAATATATGAGTGCTAATTTTTAAAAATTTTTATTTTCATATATTTTCTCACTCAAAAAGGAAGGAATAATTCCTTCCCAAGAGTTAAGTCTATGAGGTTTTTACGAGTTTTCCTTCTCGATATCTTATTTCGCTATTATGAATGGATCGTCTAGATCGCTGCACTTTAACCGAGAGGCACCTCACTTCCCCCAGACTCGGTAGAACCGGTATCACAGACATCACCTTTAAGACATGGAGATATTATGAACGGATCCAACCAAGTTCCGCTCCCAGAGACGATTAAAGCGTCTTGGTCGAGATAGAAAACCGGACGCACATAGAGTTCCACATTTCTAGGATACTCCTCCAAAGGTTCCAAATCACCCGCGTACCAAGCCATAAATTCGTGGTCAGGTAACGGACTTCCGGTCATTGTCCATTCGACGGTAGGGATAGTCAACCAAGTTCCCCAATATCCATTCAAGTTTCCGCTACAGTCACTACCATCATCTCCGCACGCGTACACCACATCGCTTGGTGCCTGTAAGCCTATATGGGCTCTTTCGGGACTCACAGTTCCCCATTCAACTCGTAAAAGTTCACTTGCCGGCAAAGAGGCATCAGCTACGAAATCACCTGGCCAAGAGCTCGCCGTTATGATTTTTTGCCATTCAGCACCTAAACTATCATAAAAACCAATTCCATTTATAGCTTTATACAAAGTACTTTCCTGCCAAGAACCGAATTTCCAGCTTTCTTCCCACATATACTCCGTCATTAAAGGAAAATACTTGATTAACTTTAACCCTCCATCCGCAGTTATTCCTATTATCCGAAACATTTCGTCATAATATCCATACCACCCGGAATCTCCGCATTGAGATTTATGATCATATCCAAAACACACAAAGTTATCTACAATTCCTGCACAGTTTTGAATCCCTTGAGAGGCGTCAGAAACGCAAAATCCTGAGAATCTCTTCATACCCTGCGGGTCGGTGGTCACTAATCCAGCCGGATTGTAACTAATCAGTTGCTCACCCGTTCCACTAAACCCAACTTTTTCTGTTGTAACTGTTACATTTGGATAATCAGTATTCCATCTTCCTGATGCATCTCTTACTCTCGCCTGTATGGTATACTCTTTTCCATCACTTAAATTACTTATCGTACAACCTCCATCTTCTTTGGCATCTGTCCAAGTGCTTTCACTATCTAATTTACATTGTCTTTTTATTATTGAATCTGGTTCTTGATAACCTACTGTTACTGTTATACTACTTGTATCTTGAGTACTAGGTGAAATGGTTGCTGTTGGATTCGTTTTATCTAACTTTATACTTTGGGTTGATGTGGTATTTATATCTGATTCATTCCCTGCTTTATCTTTTACTCTTATTTTTACACTATGACTTCCTTCTATATCGTTTAATGAATATTCTTTATTTGTTAATGTTGTACTACTTGTTGTTTGATAATTACAACTATCTTCATATATACAATAACTATCTATATTACTTTCTTCTATTGTTGCATTATATGTTATATTCTTTGTATGGGTATATTGTTTACTATCACTTAATTGTTGTCCTTCATCTGCTGCTCCTGTTAAGGCAAATGTTTTTACTACAGGTTTTGTTCTATCTACTATTATCTTTGCTGTTGATTTAGTTGTTGTTACTGATACATTATTTGCTTTATCTTTTAAGTATATATACATTGTTTTTTCGCCATCAGATGCATCTATTGTTAATGTATCTATTTTTTCTTTTATTTCTTTCCATTCTGTACATTCACTTGTATTACTTATACAATATTGAGTTACATCTTTATCATCATAAGTTAATGTATATGGTATATTATCTGTTTGATAGGTAAATCCATTATTTAATGTATCACCATTACTTGTCTTCCCTGTTATACTAAATTCATTTACTTCTGGTTCTTTATTATCTAAATCAAAATATAATTCACAATATATTGTTTTGCTACTTTCTATTGTTACTCTTCCATCTATACTTCCTTTTGTTAATTCTTGTGTTACAGGTATTGGTGTTATTTCTTCTTTATTATACCCATAACACTTTGTTAAAATCTCATTTAAAAGATATCCTTTATCAGGAAAGGTATTTTCTTCTACCTCTTCATATTTTGTTTTTTCCGTATTCTGTTTATATATTGCAAACTCTTTTCTTATTTGTTCTTTGCTGATTTCTTTTACTATTGTCTCTGGTTTATTACTTACATTAATCCCTACTATTAATAGGAGTGTTAGTAATAATACCCCCCCCCGAAACTGCAAATTTTTGTTTTTCTTTCACAGACATACTTATCTCCTCTATCTTTTATTTCTTCTTTATCTTATCATATTTTTTCATCAAATACAACTAGAAAAATAAAGCACCAAAAAAGCACCTGCTAATATATTATTAGTAGGTGATATATTTATGCCCAAAAGACCTAATCCAACCTTCTATATTCTTTGTGCCATTGGTTTATGTATTTTAATCTTTTATCAATTAATTATAACTTTTATTCTTCCTTTTAGATATAATATATTTATCTTATTTATTGAAATAATTTTATTATTTGCTTGTATAAGTAGAATTGTATGGTATTAATTATTCATTATCATAGTATTCTTTTAAAAAATTCTCTGTTTTAAAAACATAATCTAAGCTTTTACGCATTTCTTTACAGACAGCAAATTCTGACCCTTCAAAATTAATTTCGGGTACTAAACTAATTAAAATAAAAAATAATTTTTGTTCTTCTTTTGATAAAGGAGATATACTTACATATTTTTTATATAAAGAAGAAAACTCTAAATCCCAATAATTATTTTGATATAATTTAACTAAATCTAAAATAGGTGTATCAAATTTAGCCTTATCCCAACTTATTAAATATTCTCGGTCACTAACTAAATAATGATCTAAACTTAAATTATTATGAACTAATGCTACTCTTTCACTATTATTGTTTTTAACTAGATTATACCACTCATCTAACTCTCTTTTGGAAAAATCAAGTGCAGCATTTATTTTTGAATAAACTCTTAAGAATTCATATTCTTTGGGGGATGAATATACTTCTTTTAAAAATAAATCATAATATTTTAAATAATAGTCTTTTAAATATAAAATATTATTATCGATATTTTCATATATTTCATTATATGTTTCTAATCTAACCTCTTTATTATAAGAGGTTTTAGAATGTAAAAGAGCTACTAAATTAATTAAATCTTCACATTTATTAGGGTTAATATCTTCCCTATCTTCAATATATTCATAAACTATACTATCATCATTTGCTCGAAAATTAGAAAAACATTCAGGAAAATAATTAAAACCTCTTCCCTTTAGATAATTAAAGATACTATTTAAATCTTTATCTTTTGGTCTACTTTTTACAACGAAGTTCCCACTGGTAGTTTCTAATATTGTACATTTACCTTTAATAGTATAACGATAAGGCTTATATAAAGATTTTAGGCTATCAAGTTTATTCATCTAAAGAAGGTATAATAACTTTATCACCAATTGCTAAATTATCAATATTATTATATTCACTAATTAAACTACTAGGTACTTTATAAAAAGTGGCAATTGATTCTAAAGTTTCACTTTCTTTTACTATATGAACATTATAAGTTACAAATGTATCATCACTATCTTTAATTGTATCCATTATGGTTTTCTCGCTTTCTTCACTTATTCTTTCAACATCTTCTTTTTCTTCTGTATCTTTCTCTTCTTTTACTTCTTCTTTAACTTCTTCATTTTTTTCTTCCTCTTTTACTTCTTCATCATTTTTAGAAATTTCTTCTTGGTTTAAAAACTCATCAATAAACTCTAATTCACTATTTAACTCATCTTCATTAACTCTTTCAAATAATTCATCTTCTTTATTCTCTTCTATTTCTTCTTTGACTCTTTCTTCTCCTTTAAGAGAATATTCAATATTAACTTTTAAATTATTTTTATCAACTATATCATAAGAAAAATCTTCAATATTAAATTCTAAAGAGTCTCTTTCAATATCCTCTCTTAATTCTACCGTAAATGGTAAAGTATATTTAAAAGGTTCAGTATTAATACTTACTTCGTGTGGACGATATTCACCACTTATATAAAAATTTCCTAAAACGAGGCCATCACTAACATTGTAATCGTGTTCTAAAGACATCTTGGTAATCTCAGCAATATTTGACTTAAATTCTATTGTACTTTCAAAAGGTATTTTAACATACATATTATCATCTCCTAGAAAAATAATATGCTAAATAAAAAAATAATATAACTTACGCTACATTATTTTCTTTAAATAAATCATTATAAATAACATTATAATTATTAACTAATTTTATTTCTAAGTTATCAATTATTTGTTTAGGTATATTAAGTAAGTCATTTGCGTTATCTTCTGGGATATAGACTTTTTTAATTCCCGCATTATAAGCAGCGATTAATTTTTCTTTTAAGCCTCCTACTTCTAGAATATTCCCCTTTAGGGTAATCTCACCTGTAAATGCTACTTCTGCACTTATTTTAATATCTAATAATTTAGAAAGAAGAGCGGTTGTTATCGCAACTCCACAAGATGGTCCTTCTTTTTTTACGGAACCTTCTAAAAGATGAATATGAATAGTTCGATTATAAAAAGAGGTACTACTGACATAATCACTTTCTTTAATAAAAGAAGTAGCAACTTCAATACTTTCTTTTAAAACATCACCTAATTTACCAGAAGTAAGAACTTTTTCTTCGCCATTATACATTGCTGCTTCCACTCTTATCACACTTCCCCCATAATTAGTATAAGCAAGTCCATTAACAACCCCGGTGGTATTAATACTAGCTAATTTATTTTCATATAATTCGTCTTTTAAATATTTTTTAATATCTTCGTTAGCTATTGTTAAACTTTCTTTTTTACTAGTTATTACTCTTGTCACTAATGTTTTTAAAATTCTGGTTAAATTACGTACTCCAGCTTCTTTTGTATAATTATTGATTAAATAAATTAGTGTCTCATCTTTCATAACTAATTTTTTCGTCATTTTAAATTCTTCATATATTTTTGGTAAAATATATTTTTTAGCAATATCCACTTTTTCAAAAACCGTATAACTATTTAAATTAATTATTTCTAAACGATCATATAAAGTATATGGGATAGTATCAATGCTATTAGCAGTTAATATAAACAAGGTATGACTTAAATCAAATGGTTCTTCAATATAATTATCAATAAAACTTTTATTTTGATTAACATCTAAAACATCAAGAAGTATACTAGCCGGATCGCCCTTATAGTCTTTAACCATTTTATCAACTTCATCAATTAAGATAACAGGATTATTAGTTCCACACTTACTTATTGCTTGCATTATTTTACCAGGAAGAGCTCCAAGATAGGTTCTTCGATTACCAATAAGTTCCGAAGCATCATTTAATCCCCCAACACTTATTTTGTAAAATTCGCGATTTAAAGCTTCAGCAATAGATTTAGTAATAGTGGTCTTACCAACTCCTGGCGGACCAACTAAGCAAATAACAGGATTAGCAATATCAGGATTTATATTTTTAATATTTATATAATCTTCAATTCTCGTTTTAACATCATCTAAACCATAATGGCTTTTATTTAAACAATTAATAACTGTTTTAACATTTAAAACTTCTTTACTTGAATTATTCCAAGGTAAATTTAAAACAATATCTAAATAACTAGTAATAACCCCATATTCGGGTGAAGAAATAGGTATTCTTTTTAATTTATCAATTTCATTTTTTAATTTATTATTAGTCTTACTAGATAATTGTAAATTATTTAATAATTCATAATATTTATTAATGTCTGTTTCTTCAACATCTAGTGATCCTAAAGTATTTTCTATTTCCTTTAACTTTTCTTTTAAATAATAACTCTCTTGTTCTTTCGTAAGTCTTACTTCCACATTATTATCTATTTTTTCTTCTAGTTCATTGTATTCTATTTCCAATTTTATATCTTTAATTAAAGATAAAGCTCTTTTCTCACAATTTAACTCAATCATATAGGAATGTTTTTTATCTAACGTTAAAGGTAAAAATGAGGTTATAGCATCAGTTAAAAAGCCTAAATCGTTATTATCTTCAATTGTCTTAACAATACTATTAGAAACACTTTTAGATGATGAGATATAATTCATTAAAGTTTCTTTTAGCTTTCTTTTAATAACTTCTTCCCCATTTGGTTCAAATTTAGGTAAGATAATATCGGTAAAATTAGAAAATAATATATCATTAGTAAAAGCTTTATATAAAATAACTTTAACTCTTTTTTCGCCCTTTAAAGTAACTCTTAAATTACCATTAGATAATTCTATTTTATTTTTAATATAAGCAACGACCCCAACTTTAGGTAAATCATCAATTGATTGATCATCATTACCTACATTAGGTGAAACCACTAAAACACGATCATTATATTTTTTATTACTAACTTTAATAATTCTTTTACTAATTTCATCTTTCAGTTCAAGTTTTATTTCCTGAAAGGGCAAAATAACTAAATCTTTTAAGAGCATTACGAGTAATGAGTAGTCCATTTTGCACCTCCCAAACACAAGATTTATTATAAAAAAAAATTACTTATTTGTAAATAGGAAAAAGTTATTTTTTGAAAATAAAAAAGATGAATTACTCATCCTTTTTAGGTTCATTACTTTCTTTTAAGATTTCTAATGCGCGATGCATTCTCATATCATATTTAACAACGTCTAAAGTTCCATAAGCTTTAATTAATTCTTCTAATTCAATACCATAATTTTCAGCCATTTCTTTAGCTTTCTTTTCAACTTCTTTTTCAGTGAAATCAATCTTTTCGGTATCAGCAATTGTTTCAATAATATAACGATATTTTATTCTCTTAGTAGCTTCTGGTTCTAATTGTTTATGTAAATCTTCACTAGTTGTTCCAGTAATTTTATAATATTGTTCCATATCGATACCTTGATTTTTAAGTTGTCTTTGATATCCTTCCATCATATGATGAATTTCTTCATCAATAATTTCTGCATTTATTTCAACTTCTAAGTTTTTAGCTGCAGCTTCAAGTAAATTATCAATAAATTCATCTTCAATATGACTTTCTTTATGTTCTTTAATAGTCTTTTCGACTTCTTTTTCTAATTCTTCTTTACTCTTAACTTCTAAGCCTAAATCTTTATAAAATTCTTCATTTATTTCTGGTAAAACTTTTGTCTTTATTTCATTAATTTTAACTTTAAAAGTAACATCTTTATTCTTTAAATCCTCAACATAATTTTCAGGGAATTTTAAGTTAAGTTCTACTTCTTCATTACTTTTATGGCCAATAAGTCCTTCTTCAAAACCAGGAATAAAAGTATGTGAGCCAATTTCAAGAGGATAGTTTTCGCCCTTTCCACCATCAAGAGGTTTACCATCAACATAACCATCAAAATCAATAACAACAGTATCCCCATCGGCAACTTCGCCATTTTCTTTAACAACAATTTCCGCTAAGTCACTTCTTAAATGTTCAATTTCATCTTCAATTTCTTTTTTAGTAACTTTTGCTTTCTCTTTTTTTACTCCTAAATTTTTATAAGAAGACAATTTAACTTCTGGTTTAGTTATAATAGTAAATTCAAAAATAACTGAGCCATCAGAAATTCCTGTAACATTTACTTCTGGTTCAATAACGGGAGTTAATTTATTTTCTTCTAAAACTTCTTTATAAGCAATTCCCATTGCTTCATTAACCGCATCATTATATAAAGATTGAATACCATATTCCTTTATATATACTTCTTTAGGAACATGGCCTTTTCTAAAACCCGCAATTGTAACATTTTTACTAACTTTCTTAAAAGCGTTATCTAAACACTTAGTCCAACTTTCTCCTTCAATTTTTTTCTCAATTTTATGTACGTTTTTCATTAATTCACACCTTTCCAATACTTCTTTATTATATTATAAAATCCCTTGTTTAGCAATAAGTTACTTTATTATGTGAGTTAAAGTATCTCTAACTCTTTTAATACTTTGTTCACCTCTTGTAATTTTTCTTCCTAAAATTCTTTTATTAATTCCTGACTTAAATCTTACTGTTTCATTTAAATTATCATCAGCATCAATTCGAACATTATCATCACTATAATGCCAAATACTATTTTCATCAAGAGTAGTTACCAAATCATTAACTTTATGTTCAAATCTTTGTAATTTACCATCTTTAATAACTAAATAGTTAAAGAAATAATTTCTTTCTTTATCATAATGCATTTCAAACATTTTAATATTAAGTTTATCTTTTATTTTTTGACATATATCTATTAGATAAAGAAGCATATATTCAAAACCAAAATCTCTACCTTCTTTTACAATATCGATAAATATTTGTAAATCATATAAACTTAATATTTTACTCAAATCTTCACTAGATAAAACAATTTTAATTATTTTATCATTACCATTTTGATAATTGATAGTATATTCATCTTTTCCCTCCAATATTTCAACTGACTTTTTAACACCTGATTTATTAATCGATAAAGCTTTAGGTATATAGTTCATATTAGCGCCCACTTGATACTTCCAAACAGTCTCTTCATTAACATTTTTATTTTTTACTATTACTTCATTCATTCCAATATAATTATCTATATAAAATATATATGAACTATTATTATTTATATTTTGGCAAGTAAAACGTAATACTCTTTTTTTATCATCAGTATAAATTTTTGGATTAGTTAAAGAGAGGCTATAATCGTGATAAAGATAAAGATCTAAAAAGTTTTCTAAAAATCTTTTTAATTCATAAGAAAAATTGTAAACCTCTTTTTTATCAAAATCACATTTTTTAAATTCATAATGCAAAATATCATCTAATTCATCACTTAATTTTTGACTATTAATTATCGTTGTTTCAATCATAATAACCACCCTCAATAAATTCTATTTTAGCACAAGATTATTCCTTTGCAAAGAAAAACTTATCAATAAGATAAGCTATTTACCAAGTATTTTTGCGTGACTACCAGTAGCTACTAATAATAATACTAAATTTTCGTCAATATATTTATAAATTAACAACCAATCAGGTTCTATATGACATTCTTTACAATTTTTAAAATATTTATCATCTTCTAAATCGTGATTATGGTATTTTAAAGGCAATTCTTCACAATTGGCTAATTTTGTAATAACTAACGATAATTTATCAATGTTCTTACCTTGTTTAACAATCTTTTTCAATTGTTTTTTAAATTTGGCTGTATAATCTATTTGACATTTTGTATCTTCTAATAAATCAATCATTTAAAATTGAATCTAACATTTCCTTTGTATTACGGTAGCCTTTTCTTTTATTTGCTTTGATTTCTTTTTCAATTTTATCTGCTTCCTTTAAAGCTTTAATTACTTCTCTACTTGGTTTATTATTTACTACTTCAAAAGGAATTCCGTCTCTTCGCACAATTTGGGCTAAAAACATATTAACGGCAGTTGTCATATTAAGACCTAATTCTTTTAATATTCTAGTGGCTTCTTCTTTAGTTTTAGCATCAACATTAACATTTAATGTGGTTGTATAACTAGCCATTTTAACACTTCCTTTCCATCTACTTACATTATAACATTGCCGAAATTTTAAATCAACATAATATGTTGATAGTAGCAACATTATAAATTATTTAAAAAGAACATATTACTATGTCCTATACAACGTTTAATATTTTAACTTTATAACCGCCATTTGGGCTTTCTACTAAAACTTCATCACCAGTTTTATGCCCCTTTAAAGCTAAGCCAATTGGAGACTCAATAGATATCTTATTATTAAATGGATCAGATTCAACGGAAGAAACTATTTTATATTCTTCTTCATCATCATCTTCATCTTTAATGGTAACAACTGAACCAATACCAATATTATGGCCTTTTTTAGTTGTATCAACAATTTTACTATGTTCTAATTTATATTCTAATTCTTTAATTCTTGCTTCAATTTGGGCTTGATCATTACGGGCAGCATCATAATCAGCATTTTCAGATAAATCACCCATTGCTCTTGCTTCTTTTAAAGCCACGATTACTTCTTGTCTTTTAACATTTTTTAATTCATTTAACTCAGTCTCTAACTCTAAATAACCTTCAGCAGTTAGTTCGAAAAAATCTTCTTTTTTCACAAAAATCTCTCCTTTTTAAAATTTCTAATGACTTACAAAATAATACTATAAAATTATGCATTTGTCAAATTAGCCATTTTAAATTTTGACGCGCATCATTGCATATTCTAAAATATTACCCTCAAATGGCAAATAGACTTTCATTTGCGGATGTCTAGCAACATCAATTACTTCATTATCTTCATTTATAATCGTCTTTATAGTATATGTAATATTTTCCATCTTAGGACCAATAAATTCAACAATATCACCAACTTTAAAATAATTCCTTTGTTCTAAACAAATTAATTTCTTTTCTTTATCATAAGCTAAAACAATTCCTAAAAAATCTTGATTAGATACTTCCACGCGGTCATTAAAATAACTTTCATTAACTCCAGGAAATTTATTATAAAATTGAGGGGAACTATCCCGGTTAGCTACCCTATTTAAAACTTTCTCTTGGTATTTTAGTTCTTCATCTGTAAGTGTACCGGCATATATTTTATCAATTATTTCTCGAAAGCATTTGATAACGGTAGCAATATAATAAATAGAACGCATTCTTCCTTCCACTTTAAATGATGAAACCCCGATATTAATCATATCTTCAATATATGTAGCCATATTTAAATCTTTACTCATAAAGGTAAAATCTGGTCCATCAGTTTTAAAGACCCACCGACAAATTTGGGCACAACCACCGCGATTGGAATCTCTATTAGTAGTATAATTTGATAAAATACATTTACCACTGATACTCGTACACATTGCGCCAAAGATAAAACACTCGACTTCCACATCACATTCTTTTTTAATTCTAATAATATCTTCTCTAGTTGCTTCTCTTCCTAAAACAAATCTTTTAACACCCAAGCTTTTCCAAAAATTAATAGCGCTATAATTTAAAGTGCTTGATTGGGTAGATAAAATAATATCAAGACCATAAGCTAAAGCTTTTTGAAGGGCTACTATATCACTAACTATAACAGCATCAACATTAATTTCTTTTAATTTTTTTAAATAAGAATCTAAATTTTCTAAGTTTTTATCGTGAAAAACAATATTAACCGTAACATAGATTTTTTTATGAAGCTGATGAGCAAACTCAGTAGCGGCCTTTATTTCTTCTAGGCTAAAATTTTTAGCATTAGCTCTTAAACTATAATCCCTGCCCCCAATATAGACAGCATCTGCTCCATATAAATAAGCAATTTTTAGTCTTTCTAAATCCCCAGCTGGTGCTAATAACTCAACTTTATTACACTTCATTTTCATCATCCTTTAACTTATAAATTGTTTCTTGATATAAAAATCCTTTGTCATATGGTTTATTATAAGTATTATTAAGTAAATTATTTATATCTTCATATTCTAAAAAAGCACTATTAATAAAATAATATTGGCAATCTAAATTCATAAGTTCTAAGCCATTAAATAAAGGAATATGATAAAAAACAGTTCCATATTTATTTTCATAAATTAAAAATTTTTTATTATTTTCAATAATTTCTAAAGGATTTTTCTTAGCTATTTTATAAAATTTACTATAATTATCTAAAAGTAATCTTCTTGAATACATTGCTGGTACATATCCTAAAGTAAATAAAGTCACTTTATCTTTTAAATTATTAGTAATATTTATTATTTCTTCTTTAGTTATATCACTTGAGACAATAACTGAGTCAACATAATTAAGATATATTTCAATTGATTTTTGATTAGTATTAAAATGACTTAAATAAAGAATCTTTTCCATTTTTTTATCTTTTATTAAAGGAATAATTCCTAAGTCATCAAAAATAATTCCTTTTATTTCTAAATTATTTAAGACTTCTTTTATCTCATCAATTCCTCGATTATCTAATATTCTATTTATATATAAATAGCCATCTTGCGGAATTTCTTCTTTCGAAAAAGTGTTAGGCATTCCCACACAAAACCCTTCTAAAGGGTAAGCAAATTTGGTTATACCTAACATTTCATATAATTTTCTTTCACTAAGTTTATTAATTGTTATAATAATTTTTTCATTCTTCATTACGAATACTCACTGAAAGACCATCCCCTATATCATAGAAGGTTGTCTTAAATTCTTGATTATTTTTTAAAAATTCAATATAATCTTCAATCTTTCCTACTAAACTTTTTAAATTCTTACTTTCGATTTTATCTCTTTCCCCAACATAACCGTGAAATTTTAAGTTATCGGTTATAATGGCACCATTCTTGGCTAAAAAATATTTATATTTTTCAAAGAATTTTGTATTTTGGGCTTTCGCAGCATCAATAAAAATTAAATCATATTTAATATCTTCAGATAAATTAACATCTAAAGCATCTTGAAAAACAACATTAACTTTTTTATCAAAACCACAAGCTTTAACATTTTTTAAGGCTTCCATATATCTTTCTTCATCTTTTTCAATGGTTGTTACAAAAGCATCTTCCTTAGCACTAGCCATTAAAATTGCTGAATAACCAATGGCTGTACCAATCTCTAAGATATTTTTAACATTATGTTCCTTAATATATTTCATTATAAACGCAATCGATTTTTTCTCAATAATAGGTACATTTCGCTCTTGCGCATATTCTTCCATTTCTAATATTTTTTCTTTCATTATTTACCACTTATACTCCTCTTCATTAAGTTTGTGTTCTTCATAAGTCTTAGCAAAATGTAATTTACCATCAATATCAGCATAAAAATAAAGATAATCATCATTTGATGGATTTATGGCTGCTTCAATTGAGGCCTTACTAGGGTTACAAATTGGCCCCACAGGTAGTCCAACAAACTTGGGATTTCTTGTATTATATGGATTATCATCTAAGATATCTTCATTAGTTAAAGTCTCTTTAAAACTTTTTCTAACCCCATAATAAGTTGTAACATCCATTCCCAAACTCATATTTAAAGCTAATCTTTTATATATTACTTCACTAACTATTTTTTTATCTTCAACAAACTTAGTTTCACTTTCAATAATACTAGCTATCGTTAATATTTGATGATAACTATACTCACTCTTTTCAATAAGAGCACTATAATTATCTAATAAATCAGCCGTTTTATCAAGTATTTTTTCAATAATGTCTTCAATTTGATCGCTTTCTTCTAAATTATAAGTAAGAGGTAATAAGTAGCCTTCTAAAGGATAGTATATATCACTATTTAAAATACTTTCATCTAAAAAAGCATATTTATTAATTAATTTTTGTAAGTATTCTTTATTACTTAACTTCTCTATTACTTCATCTTTATTAAAGTTATACATCCCACATATTAAATCAATATAATCAGTAAATCTTTTACCCTCAACTAAAGTTAAACGGAAATTACCACCTTTATTTAATAGAGCTAATATTTCTTTTAAACCTAAATTCCTTTTAACCGTATAACTTCCCGGTTGCACAGTAATATTTTTATTAAAATAAAGATATATTTGACTTGCTACTTTGCTTTTAATTAATTTACTACTATATAAATTATTCACAACTTCTTTAACACTAGTGCCTTCCTTAACCGTAAATACAACTTCATCATTACTATTAAAACCAGTTAACCCATAAAAATATAAGGAAATAAGTAAAAGAATAACTACTAAAATACTAATTAAAACAATTATAATTTTTTTCATTCCTTATTAACACCTTCTAAAATTTTATCTACAAGTAATAAATCATCTTTACTAACTTTTTTTAAATGATTACTATCTTTTAAGCCAGCATAACATTTACCCGTAATAAAGTCTTCATAAACTAAATAACAATTATTTTGATATTCTATTTTATATAAAACTTTAAAATTTCTTTCATATCCTTTACTATTTCTTAGAATCATTTTCCCACTTCCTTAAAAAACTTTCTAAGATTATTGATGAAGCAATGGCATCAATTTTACCCTTCGTATTTTTAACATTATCATTATTTAAATGAATAATATCTTCCGCACTTTTAGTGGTAAGGCGCTCATCAATTAAAATAACTTCAATATTTATACTTTCTAACATTTCTTTAAATTTAAGACTTCTTGAAGCAGCAAAACCAAGCGTGCCATCCATATTTTTAGGTAGTCCCAAAGCAACTTTAGAAATATCATATTCTGTAATTATTTTGGTAAGTTTTTTTAAAGCATCTTCATAATCTTCAAAAGCAAAATGAATAACTTCTAAGGGTGTAGCTAAAGTATTAGTTTTATCACTAATTGATACCCCTAAAGTTTTAGTTCCTAAATCTAATCCTAAAACTCGCATTATTTACCTTCATAAGAATTTATTAAAGCTAGTAATACTTCTTCTCTTTTTAAACTACGCATTTTTTCTCTCGCATTTTCATAATTAGATATATAAGCTAAATCCCCAGTTAAAAGATAACCAACAATTTGATTTTCAGCTTTATAGCCCTTCTTCTCTAAGGAAGCAATAATCTCATTTAAAGTAATTAGTATTAGTTCTTGTCTTAATGCTGCAACATCAAAGATACTTGTTCTATCCATAGTAACTTCACCTCTTTAATTTTATCAAATGTCCCTTCTCTTTGCAAGGATATAAAAGATTAATTTAATAAGAATGTTAATTTACTAAATAAAGGAATAGAGATAAAATACAGGCAAACATTAATAATTAAAAGAATAATAATATATGATAAACTACTAATAAAAGAAGACATAATCTTTTCTTTAATAACACTATCTTTTTTATAAATAATATAACCAATAGAAAGTCTTGCTATATCTATTATTTTTTTAATAAAAAAGATCATTATTATTAAAGTCAATATTTTATTAAATAATAAATAGATAACTATATAAATTAAGCCTTTAATTTTAAAGGCAGATAAAAATATACTTATTAAAAAACCAATTGATAAGCCTTCATAAAAAAAATAAAAAAGGCTTAAAGGAAGACCAATAATTAAAAATGATGATACTAACAAAAGTGAGGTAATAATTAAATCTTTTAAAATAGCATTATATTTAAAACTACCATAACTACTTAAAGTATAAATAATATTTTCTTTAATATTACTACTTTGTATATTATAATAAATTATTCCCACAATTAAACCAATTAAAACAATAACTAAGGCAAAAATTAAGTACTTTTTATTTTTCTTCCATAAATTTAACATATTATCCTCCATCAAATAATATGCAAAAAGGCTTTTAAAAATAACTAAAGTATGATATATTTTTAATTGTTGAAGGGATGTATATGAAAAAGAAAACAAGAAAAATTATTGTTTGGATTATGTTAATTCTAATGATTTTAAGTGTTATCGCTGCTATTTTAGCCTATATTATTGCAGTTCTTTAGAAAAAAATAAGTAAATTATAAAATTTATCAAAGAAGATGAACATAATTACTAATGAGGCAATTAAAAATGGACCATAAGGGAGTTCATTTTTTTTATTTAAATAAAGACTTGCAATGGCATAAGGTAGAGCTAGGAAAGATGCAAAAATAATACAGATTAGCCCCAGTTCATAACCAATAACGGAATAACCTAAAGTAAGACCAATAACAAAGGCTAGTTTTATATCTCCACCCCCTAAAGATTCTCTTTTAAAAATTAAATCACCAAATAATTTAATTAAATACATTGTAAAAAATAAAGCTATTCCAAAAACAATACTCCATAAAGTATTTTTAAAACCAACTTCAAAGTATTTTAAAATAATTATTAAGATACTACTAATTATAAGGGGTAAATCTAAGATAATCATATATTTAAAATCCGTAATAAAAATAATTATTGCTAAAGAAACTATAACTAAATAAATTCCATACTTAATCGTTAAACCAAAATATAGATAACCACTTAAAAATAAAAGAGCGCTTAATACTTCAATAACTAAATAAAGTATACTAATTTTTTTATGACAATGATGACACTTACCCAAAAGAAAGATATAAGAAAGGATGGGTATTAACTCATACCATTTTAATGCATTACCACAACTATCACAACAACTACGTCCTAAAATACTTTTATTTATTGGTAAACGCATACTTATACATAAGTAAAATGAGCCCATTATTGCCCCAATAATAAAGATTAATAAACTTATCATTCCATCATCTCCCCATACATTTGAAACATTGGTACTACAACCGCAATTAAAATACCACCAACAACTATAGCTAAAACAGCAATTAAAATTGGTTCTATTAAAGTCTTTAGATTATTAACAATACTGCGATGTAAATCTTGATAATATCTACTTACTTTATCCATCATTTCCGCAAGTCTTCCCGTCTCTTCACCAGTTGATAACATAAAATATGCCGTATCAGGAATTGCCCAATGATCTTTAAACGCTAAAGATATTTTCTCACCCCTAACAATATTATTAATAGTCTTATTTAAAATATCTTTATATATTTCATTATTAGTTATTTTAGCTAAAATATCTACACTATCTGTAATAAACACATTATTTTTTAAAAGAGAGGCAAATGTTTTAGTAATAATAGCTAATTCATTATACATTATAACATCTTTAACAATTGGTAAATGCATAAGTATGGTTTGAACAATTTTGCGAAAATCTTTGGAATATTTATATAAAATAATAAATAAACCAACAACAATAATAAATATTAACAATATATTTAAAATATTTTGGGAAAAGAAATTACTTAAATTAATAATAAATTTAGTAAAAGCATTAAGTTCCATATTGCTTTCATTATAAGTTTTAACAAATTCAGGAATAATAAACGTTAAAATAAAGATAATGACTAAAATAGCAAAGATAGAAACAATTAGAGGATACATTAAAGCACTCACTGTTTCTCTTTTAACACTTTCTACTTCACTATAATAATTAGCTAAATCTTTTAATGTTTCAACTAAATTACCACTAGCTTCACTGGCTTTAACCATATTAATTAAAAGAGGTGGGAAGATATTATCGACTTTCTCTAAAGCTTGGGAAAAAGATGAACCTAAAGATAATTCAAAAAAGATCGTTTGAAAAGCTCTTCTACTAGTGGCATTTTTCATTTGCCTTGATATTATCTTTATTGATTCATTTAAAGGTAATCCTGATTCTAAGAAGGTTGATAACTCGGTTAAAAAGAAAACTAATTCTTTAGTTTTTAATTTAGTTCCCCCAATATCTTTATTTAGAATATTAATTAAAGGACTTGTTTTAATACTATATACAGTATAACCTTCATTAACTAAAAATGAATTAATATCAAGCTTTGATGATCCATTCATCTTGCCTTTTTTAATCTTACCATCTTTTAATCTTACTTTATAATAATAAGTATTAACTTTCTTACTTCTCGTTGCTCCTTCTTTACTTAAATCATTTAATAACTCTTCGGCTTCTCTTTCTAATTTAAGTAATTTTTTAGGGCTATATCGATAACTACTCTTTTTATTTAAATGGAATATCTTTTTAATAGGAATTATGGTACAAACTTTAATTCCTAAAAAAGCATAAGAAAAAATAGCCATTATGACGCTCATTATACTGTTAAAGATATTTTTTCTTTTAGTTTCTTCCATCAATAACACTACCCTTTATTCTTTTTAAATTATATCATAATAATCTATCTCTTGCTAGTATCTATTTTATACTATATAAAAGGAAGGATTAAATCCTTCCAAAGAGTTAAGTCTATGAGGTTTTTACGAGTTTTCCTTCTCGATCATTATTCATTCTAATATATAAAATACTTAAAACACTCTAAACTCAAAATTTCGGTTAATAGGTAATAAATTCCTTAAGACGAATAAACCCTACACAGCGTCATCGCATTGAGAGTAAGCTGTATCCATACACTATTCGGAATCTATGACGAATGGATCCGTTGAAGTGCCAGAACCAGAGGAAATCACCGTCGTCGAAGAAAGGAAAAAGACCGGCCTAACGTAATAAGTCGCCATATAACTAGGAATCAGCGAGTTGGACTCTTCGGACGATCCCACCGCGCGTCCTTTCAACACGGCATAGACTTTAAGATTGGCGGGCACGTCGTCACCTACCTGCATCGTTAATTCAATTTCGTCAAAATCCGTTGCGGTCCCATTCATCAGCAGCCTTAGCCAACTCCCACTTGCCGTTCTGTAATCTCCACCGAACCCTTCGCAGCTTCCATGAGAATCGCAGGTCGAACCATAGTAGTCATCTAGAAGCATCAAACCAATTTTGGCCTGAGCACTATCAAGTTCCCAATGGCTATAACAAACTTCCTCGGCACTATAACCATAGGACACGACTTTACTTCCTGACACAGGCCAAGAATGACTTACTATTTTCTCCTGCCACTTTGATGATAAACTAGCTAGAAATCCATCACCATTTAACGCTTTATACAACGAACTCCGGTCCCATCTCAGCGAAGTCGGTCTCGGATAGGTTTCGTCCCAATAATACTTTTTATTTAATACTTTATTTTTAATTAATTTCATCGTCCCATCTGATTCTATCCCTATAATGCGGTAAATATAATCGTTTCCAGATAGTCCCTTACCGCAATCCGACTTATTCGTATAACCAAAACACACGAAATTTTTTACGATTTCATCACAACCACCACTCGCAGCATTACAACTTCCTTCAAATCTTTTCATCCCATTACAGTCTGTACCTGTTAACCCTTTTGGTGGATTTTTTAATAAATTACCAACCGGATATCCTTTATTATCTGTAGTTATCTTTATATCTGGATATGTTGTACTCCATCTCCCTGATGCATCTCTCACTCTACCTTCAATGGTGTATTCTGTTCCATCGCTTAAATTACTTATTGTACAACTTCCATTTGTATTAGCATCTTGCCAACTTCCTCCACTTACTCTACATTGTCTTACTATTATTGAATCTGTTCCACTATAACCTACTATTACTGTTATACTACTTGTATCTTTAGAACTAGATGAAATGGTTGCTACTGGATTTGTTTTATCTAGAGTTATACTTTTTGTTGATACATCCGATTCATTTCCTGCTTTATCTTTTACTTTTATCGTTACACTATGACTTCCTTCTGTATTGGTTAATGTATAATTTGTATTTAATGTTGTACTACTTGTTGGTTGATAACTACAACTATCTTCATATACACAATACTCAGATATATTTGTTTCTGTTATTTTTGCATCATATGTTATTCCTGCTTTATGGGTGTAATCTGTACTACTACTTAATTCTTGACCTTCATCTGGTTTTCCTGTTAATGTGAATGATGTTATCTTTGGTTTTGTTTGATCTACTGTTATCTTTGCTGTTGATTTATCTGTTTTTACTGATACATTATTCGCTTTATCTTTTAAATATATATACATTGTTTTTTCTCCATCAGATGCATCTATTAATGTATATGTACCACTTGTTTCACTTAATGTTTGCCAATTACAATTTTCTATACTATTTGTTTCATTTATACAATATTGTTTTACATCACTTTCATTATCTGCATATGTTACTGTAAATGGTAATTTATCTGTTTGATATGTAAAACTATTATTTAAAGTTGTTCCTCCACTTGTTTTCCCTGTGACATTAAAAGTATTTATTGTTGGTGTTTCATTCTTATCAAAATATAAATCACAATATATTGTATTTTTACTATTTATGGTTATACTTCCATTTATTACATCATTAGTTAGTTCTTGTACTAATGGGACTGGTTTTATTTCTTGATCATTATAACCTTTACATACTGTTTTAGTTGTATTTAGTAAATAACCACTTGTTGGAAATGCCGTATCAGCTGATGGATCATAATCTTCACCTCCAACTGTTTTTTGTAAATAAATATTAAATTCTTTTCTTTCTATTTTACTTACTTTATTCTTTTCTACTATGTTAGTATCTTTTTTTAATACTGTTATTATACTTATTATTGTTAATATTACTATCGAAATTATAATAACTACTCTCTTATTCTTTTTCATAACTTATCTCCTTTATGCTCATAAATGAATTATTTTATTTATTTATATTTTAATTCAAATATGAGCATAAGTCAATGTATAATTTTGATTATGATAAATTTTTATTGATAAGATATGAAAAAATTAAAAAGTTTAAGAAAAGAAAAAAATTTAAGTCAAAAAGAACTTGCTAGTTTAATAAATATGAGTCAAACTGGTTATTCACAATATGAAAGAAGTACTCGTAAAATATCTTTAGAAACCCTAAAAAACTTAGCATCATTTTATAATACAAGTGTTGACTATCTTCTAGATTTAACTGATATTAAAGAAAAGTATCAAACTTCTAAAATAAATAATAATACTTTAATTCGTTTAAAAGAAATAAGAGAAGATAGAGATTTACTACAAGAAGATATTGCTAAAATATTAAATATGTCTAGAAAAGGATATTCTCATTATGAATCAGGTTATAGTGAAATACCTATTAATAAATTAATAATTTTAGCTAAATACTATAATGTTTCTGTTGATTATCTTCTTTATTTGACTGATGAAAGAATTGTTCATAAAAGAAAATAAATTATAACTTTGCATAAAATATATTAGGTGGTTTATATGTTTGGTCCAAGAGCTTTTGGTGGGGGATTTTCTCTTGTTAAAATGATTGGTGGTTTATCTAAAACTTTAGGGGTAGTTAATGAAATAATACCCATTTATAAAGAAGCTAAACCTTTAGTAAGTAATGCCAGAAACGCGATTAATTTATTAAAAGAATTTAGTAATAATACCACTTCTAAAATTATGACTAATACTAGTAAAAATATTGGACCAATTAAAGAAAAAATACTAAATACTACTAGTCAAAATAATAACAACATAAAAGGCCCTACTTTCTTTCAATAAGGCCTTTTAATTCTAAACATTCTTTTTTTAATTTAATTTTTTTTAATAATGGTACTTTTGGAATAATCTTTTCTCTTTCCTTTATTAAATATTGATAATAATTTTGATCATTGGAAATACCATATAATAATTCTTTTTTAGTTAATTTTTGTTTACCTTTAAGACATAAAAGAATCGGATAATAATGATTATTTTCGAAAACTATTTCTTCACTTACTATTTTATATCCAAGTTTATTTAAACTTTTTCTAAGTAAATAATAATCATTATTACTAGCAATAATCAACTTTTCTGGTAAATCTTTATAATCTAGAATATGTAATATTGTATGTGTACCTAAACCAGCAATAACTGCCGTATTAAATAAAACATCTACTTTATTAAATCCATCACTTACAAAAGTTTTAATATCTAAATTATATTTTAAAAAATTCTTTTTAGCCATTTCTAAAGCATTAGATGATATATCGCTAGCGTAAACATTCTGACACAAATTATTTAATTTTAAATAAATACTTAAATAACCGTGATCACAACCAACATCTAAAACTATATCATCTTTACTTACTTTACTGGCAATACTCTTTAATCTTTCACTATTCATATTAATTATTTAAAAAATCTTTTAGTTTCTTAGCTCTTGATGGATGACGTAATTTTCTTAAAGCTTTTGCTTCAATTTGTCTAATTCTCTCTCTTGTTACATTAAATCTTTTACCAACATCTTCAAGAGTATGACAAGTCCCATCAGTAAGGCCAAATCTTAATTCCAAAACTTCTTGTTCCCTTGGTTGAAGAGTTTGTAATACTTCTTTTATTTCTTCTTTTAAAATTTCATTTTCCGTATATTCTTCTGGTGATAAACTACTTTCATCTTTAAGAAAATCGCCTAAATGCGAGTCATCTTCTTCACCAATTGGTGTTTCCAAAGACACTGGTTCTTGACTAATTTTAATAACCTCTCTTACTTTATCAACCGAAATACCCATTTTCTTGGCTATTTCTTCTTCACTAGGTTCTCTATTAAGTTCTAGAGTCATTTGTCTTTGAACTCTTACCATTTTATTAATTGTTTCAACCATATGAACAGGTACTCTAATTGTTCTTGCTTGATCAGCGAGCGCTCTTGTTATAGCTTGTCTTATCCACCAAGTAGCATAAGTTGAAAATTTATAACCTTTATCATAATCAAATTTTTCAACTGCTTTCATAAGACCAATATTACCTTCTTGAATTAAATCTAAGAAAAGAAGTCCCCGTCCAACATATCTTTTAGCAATGGAAACAACTAAACGTAAGTTACTTTCAGCTAAAATTCTTTTAGCATCTTCATCTCCATCAGCAATTCTAATGGATATATTCATTTCTTCTTCATTAGATAAAAGACTAATACGTCCTATTTCTTTTAAATACATTCTAACCGGATCATTAATATTAACATCTTTAGTTAGTTCAGCATCATCAAGTATTAATGGTTCTTCTTCTAAATGCATTAAATCAGGATGTTCTCCACCCTCATCCGCATCTTCTTCAGTTATAACACTTATTCCGGCATCAACAAATGAATTATACAAATCATCTAAGGCATCACTATCCATATCAAGCCCTTTTAATTCACTAGCTAATTCTTCAAAAGTAATATAACCTTTCTCTGATCCTTTCTCAATTAATTCTTTTTTTCTTTCTTCAAATGTTTTAATTTCTACCATACCTCTACACATCCTCTTTTTCATTTATTATTTTTTTCTTTAAATCAATTTGTTTATTAATATTTTCTATTTGTTCATTAATATCATTAGATTTAATAATCTTTTCTTTTATATCTTTAATATTCTCTTTCATTAACATATTATTTAATGCTTCAATATAATCTAAAAATATTTCATCCTGTAAATCATCAAAAGCAATATAATTAACTATATTATGAACTAAATCTTTTATTTTATCATTACTCTCAGCATAACTCATAAAGTCCGCTAAATTTATTTTACCATAATTATCAATATAATATTCAATTTCTGTCACTAAATTTCTTTCATCAGCATTTTTTAGAAATCCTAACTTTTTATTAAATATCTTAATATATTTACTATCACTCATTAAATAATATAAGATATTATTTACACATTTTTCATATTTATTTTTTTTTACAACTTTTACTGGTTCTTTTTTTACTTCTTCTTTAAAAGTTACTTCCTTTTTAAGCATTTCATAATCTAGGTTATACTCAGTACTTAATTTTTTTAAAATAACTTCCTTAGTTAAATTATCTTCATTATCAAGTAGTTTTATAACATCTTTAATATAACTTACCAGTTCAATTGTGTTACCTAAATTTTTATTATTTTTTAAATAATCTATTTTATAATCAAGATAACTTAAACTATTATTTAAAGTATCTTTAAAGGCATCAATACCAAATGATACAATATATTCATCAGGATCTTTAGCCCTTTTAAGTCTTACTACTTTTACTAAGATATTATTTTTAATTAATTCATCACCAATATTATTAGTGGCTATTTCTCCCGCATTATCATTATCAAGCATTAAAGTAATAGGAACTCTTAATTTTTTCAAAATTTCAATTTGATCTTTAGTAAGAGTCGTTCCCATTAGAGCTAAAACATTTTTAACGCCCGCTGAATACATTCTAATTGCATCCATATTACCCTCAACTAAAATAGCGCTTTTGCTTTCTCTAATATATGGTAAAGCATTATAATAATTAAAGATTATTTTGCCTTTTTTATATATAGATGTTTCTTTGGTATTAATATATTTAGCACTATCTTCGCCATTAAAAATACGTCCCGTAAATCCTACTACTTTCCCATCTAAATTAGTTATGGGAATCATTATTCTATTTTGAAACCGATCATAGGTGTTAATACCATCTTTATTAATAAGACCTAATTCATCTAATTTAGTATCAGGATAACCCTTCTTTTTTAAAACATTAGCTAAGTAATTACTATCATTAAGGGCATAACCAATCTTAAATTCTTTTATAATGCTACTGGTAATATTTCTTTTTTCTAAATACTCTTTAGCTTTAATACCTTCTTTACTATTTAAATTATTTTGATAAATACTAGTTGTAAAATCCATTATTTCATATTCTAACTTATGTTTCTCATCATTTCCTTTAACAGGGGTATAAGAAATGGGTATTCCTACTTTATTTGCAACTTTAATAACGGCTTCAATATAAGAGATATTTTCATAGTCTTTAACAAACGTAAAAACATTTCCACCCTTATTACACACAAAGCATTTAAATAATTGGCGATCTTTAGATACTGACATACTAGGTCGATGATCATCGTGAAATGGACAAACACCAAAATAGTTTTTTCCTTGTGGTTTTAGTGGAATATAATCGGAAATAATACTAACTATATCAGCACTATTTCTAATCTCTTGAATTTTTTCTTCACTTATTGCTTGCATTTTTCCCCTCTAATAATATATATTGTCACTTATACCCCAATTTCCTTTTTTTTGAGGCAAATTTTTTAAAATTTTCTTAATTTTTGCCAAAATAAACCCTTTTTTAGCAAAAATTATTATAACACATTTATTATTATTTGCTAGTTTTTTTCTTTAATAATTCTAGATTAGGAAGTAGGGAAATAATAAATATAGCTAGATAAATACTTAAAGTAGGATTTAAAAAAGATAAGACGAATGTTAAAAGACCAATTAAAATACTACTTAATATTTGCTTACTTTTCCGATAAGGGGAATATTTAGGTAAAGGTGCTACAAATATGCTGCCAAAAATAATTTCGCTATTAAGTAAAATACTATTATCTTTAGTAATTAAATAGGTAATAAATGCTAGTATTAAATATGTTATGTTAATAGTTAAGGGAATATCTTTTTTATAATAATAAGAATTAATTAATAAAGTATAAGCTAAAAGACTAAAGAAAATACTTGTTGCGGAAATTCCCCCAATACTTCTTCCAAAAAGAAGATCAATAAATGAAAAACTAAAAGAATACTTACTTTCTAAAGGCGATAGAAAAGTTAAACTTTGAAATAAACTATTTACTAAAATAATAACTAAATAAATAAGACATACTTTATTAAATTTAATTTTACTTTCTAAAATAGTACTTAAAAAATAAGTAATACTTAAAGTAATAGTGTAAATAATTAAATTGATATTATAAGGCATTATCATACTTATTAAAATCATATATAATAAGTTATAATTTATTAGAATTTTATGATTAATTATTAAATCAAATATTATTTTTATACCAATACTTATTAAGGTAAGATATAATGGTTTAAAAAATTCCCCTAATGAAACTAAATTTTTTGTATATAATAAATAGCCATTTTTAAATAAGCCATATAAAATAAGTGGTATTAGTAAAATAATATTTATTATAACAAGTTCTTTAATGTTTCTTTTTTTCATTATTCACCATCCCCACTACTTCTTTTAACTTGATATTAGCTGGACATATATAATTACATAAACCACAATTAAAACATTTTTTACTACTTCTTTTTTCTAAATAACATTTTAAAACATTAATATGAAAAGGACATATTTCTTGACAAGCTCCACAGTTAATACACTCTTCTTCAATCGTTGTTTTCTTTTCATTTATTATAATTGTATGAATATCTTTAGTTATTAGACATTCATTATTTTCTTTATAGCCTCTTAATAAGCCATTAATGTAAATATCATAATCATTACTCTTTAGCTCTATATATTTATCTATTACCTCTTTAGCTAAAGTATTTGTCCTAGTCATTACTATCATTGTTTTTAAAACATTATTTCCACTAATTGTAAGTAAAACGCTATTATTAATTTTCCCTTTAATTAAAGCATAATACAAATCAAGGATCTCTTGACCATTTAAAATCAAAGTATCTTTAGATAAAATATTTAAATAATCACATAAGTTTTCTTCATAACTTATTAGATATAAATCAGGAATAAGGCGAAGGAGAATATTAGGATAGGTGCCTAAAATTGATTTGACATTTTTAATTGAAGAACTAAAAGTATTTTTAGTAGCTATTATCCCCTTACTTAAACTAAAAACATTTAATAAATAATTTAAAGTTTCTAATATTTCGTTAAAATAATTAGATAACGTCATAAATTCGGAAAAAGAGTATGTTTCTTCATCAATACAACTAAAAACTATATTTTGAATACTTTCTTTATTACTTATTTTAGTAATAATATTATTTAAATTAAATTTTTCTAAATAATTGATTAAATCATCTTTATTTTTACATTTTTTCTTTTGTATTTTCTCTTTAATATTTTCTTTATAATCATTTGCTATTTTATAACACTTAGTTATGCTATTTTGACATTTTAATTTTTCTGTTTTAACAACATACCCCGAAATAGAAGTTACTATATCATTAATAAAAGTATTTTTATATAAATATTCGCCTTCTTTATAATTACATTCACAAGGCAAATAGATAAATTGAGGATCTTTAAAATCTTTTATTTCTGTATCTATAAATATATCTTTTGGCTTTTCTAATTTAACTAACTTCTTCATAATACATCACTTTTATATATTTTAACATTAATTTTCTAAATAAAAAAGAAATAATTATAGCTTTTCTTGAATTTTAATTATTTCTTCTTCACTTAGTTTTGTTATTTTAGCTATTGTTTTAGTAGAAAGACTACTTTCTTTTAATAATTCTTTAACTGTGTTAATTTGTGTTTCTTTAATACCTTCTTTAATACCCTCTTGAATACCTTCTTTTTTAGCTAATTCTTTTCCTCTTTTGATAAGCCATTTTTGCTCATCTTCATATGACACTAATCTTGTTATGGTTCCATCTTCATTTAACTTAAACAATTATCTATCGTCTCCTTTACTACAGTCTCTTAAATTAAAAAGAAATAATTATAGTTTTTCCTGAATTTTAATTATTTCTTCTTCACTTAGTTTTGTTATTTTAGCTATTGTTTTAGTAGAAAGACTACCTTCTTTTAATAATTCTTTAACTGTGTTAATTTGTGTTTCTTTAATACCTTCTTTTTTAGCTAATTCTTTTCCTCTTTTGATAAGCCATTTTTGCTCATCTTCATATGACACTAATCTTGTTATGGTTCCATCTTCATTTAACTCAAACACTTTATCTATCGTCTCCTTTACTACCTTATCATTACAATTATCTCTTATTTTTTCTAATTCTTCTTTGGTGGCAGTTAACGTTACTATATAAATATTTTCCTTATTTCC
>CANQKO010000013.1 GCA_947624505.1 uncultured Bacilli bacterium
CAAAGGTATATTCTATCATACTATTAATGGGACATTTTAAAAAAATCTTTATGGGACATTTCTAAAAAGGATTAACATTTTGAAAAAAGTACTTTTCAAGAGAGAAAAAATATGATAAGATAAAGAAGAAATAAAAGATAGAGGAGATAAGTATGTCTGTGAAAGAAAAACAAAAAATTGCAGTTTCGGGGGGGGGTATTATTACTAACACTCCTATTAATAGTAGGGATTAATGTAAGTAATAAACCGGGAACAATAGTAAAAGAAATCAGCAAAGAACAAATAAGAAAAGAGTTTGCAATATATAAGCAGAATACAGACAAAACAAAATATGAAGAGGTAGAAGATAATACCTTTCCTGATAAAGGATATCTTTTAAATGAAACTTTAACAAAGTGTTATGGATATAATGGTAATAAATTAAATAGTAATCCTGTAACTCAAGAATTAACTGATGGAGTAATAAATGGAAGTATAACCATAAATAGTAATAATACGATTTATTGTGTATTATATTTTGATATAGATGATAAAGTACCAGAAGTAAAAGAATTTAGTATCACAGGAAAGACAAGTAGTGGAGATACATTAACTAATGGATTTACCTATCAAACAGATAATATACCATATACATTAGAATATGGTGATAATGATGTAACACAATATTGTATAAGTAATACAAGTGAATGTACAGAATGGAAAGAAATAAGTGAAAAAACAGATACATTAACCATAGATAATTCTGATGGAGAAAAAACAATGTATATATATTTAAAAGACAAAGCAAATAATGTATCAGTAACAACAAATAAATCAACAGCAAAGATAACAGTAGATAGAACAAAACCAAAGATAACATCATTCACCTTAACAGGAACAGCAGATGAAGGACAAACATTAAGTGATCCATTAACTTATACTCATACAAAAAATATAAAATATAATGCAAGTATAACAGAAAGTAATATAGATAGTTATTGTACATATGAAGATAGTTGTGATTATAAAACAGCAGATAGTACAACATTAACAAATAAAGAATATTCACTAAAAGATACAGAAGGAAGTCATACAGTTAATATAAGAGTAAAAGATAAAGCAGGGAATGAATCAGATGTATCAACTCAAAGTATAAAGTTAGATAAAACAAATCCAACAGCAACTATTTCATCCAGTTCCAAAGATACAAGTAGTATAACAGTAACAGTAGGTTATAGTGGAGATGACTCGATAATATCAAGACAATGTAGGTTAAGTTTACCAACAGTAGGAGAATGGAAAAATACCGAACCCGATGGAAGTTGCACAATAAGTAATTTAAGTGATGGAGCAGAGTATACCATTGAAGCGAGAGTAAGAGACGCATCTGGAAGATGGAATACGACATATCCAAGTGTAGGGGTAACTACGGAAAGTGCAGACTTTAGTGGAACAGGCAAGCAATTAATTGATTATAAACCTAAAGGATTAAGTAGTGAGCCAGATTGTCAAGGAATGAAGAGATTTGTGGGACAATGTAGTACTTATTCTGGTGGCTGTGATGGTATCGTAGATAACTATGTTTGTTTTGGTTATAAGGACGAAACCGATTGTAAAAAAGGCATAGTGAATAACAACTATCTATATCGAATTATAGGAATAACTTCAAATGGAGAAATGAAATTGATTAAAGATGAAGCATTACCATCAAGATATGTATGGGATGATTCTCGAGATGATGCTTTCACTTGGGTGGAATCTGATTTATGTTTGAAGCTAAATGGGGCTGATTTTCTGGCAGGATTTTCATCTGACTGGCAGTCGAAAATATTGGATCATACTTGGATGGCGGGAGTTATCGAAAATGAAGATATGAATGCAAGTTCAATTTGCTTGAGCGAATCTACTCTTTTTTCAGAAAAATCAGCAAAAGTTGGTTTAATATCTTTAACTGATTATTGGTATGCTTATAAGGGAGCGGCATCTAATTGTCGGGAAGGATGTGCACCTTGGATATTTACAAACAGCGAGTACGACTCTGAAACTAGGGCTATGTTGACAATGACGAACGCTAATTGGTATGGTGAAGTGTGGGGCTTTTGGAGCGTGGAATGGGATGGTTTTGCTTATGAAGCTGAGCCGGGTGTGTATCCTGGTTTTGTTCAACCTGTTTTCTATCTTTCTCCTGATGCTTTTATCTCTTCTGGTTCTGGTACTTCGAGTGATCCATTTATTATAGACTTATGTGATGGTAATCCATTGTGTAATCGAAATCCAGGAGACAGTGGATCGACTGACTGAGACTATCTATGTTTTTAGTGAATTTAATTAAAGCGTTCGATGAGAGTTTATGGGATGGCCAAAACTCTACTCATCGCTGTGAAGATCTAGAATTTGGTTTAGAATTGTAGGGTGTTATGTGTTTGTCTGAATAATAATCGAGAAGGAAAACTCGTAAAAACCTCATAGACTTAACTCTTGGGAAGGAATTATTCCTTCCTTTTAGTTTGGTATTTAAAATGAAGGAAAAATATGCTATTATTTTAATGGTGAAGAATGATGAAGAATTTAAACAAACAAAAATTATTATATTTATTTTTAATTCTTTTTTCATTGAGTGTTGGTATATTTAGTAATTATCGTGAGATGTGGTTACAAACTAATGGGTTAACTCCGGCATCAATATCAAGAATAGTATGCTTTGCTAATATAATTACGGTTTTAATCTTTATCTTTTTTACGATTAAAGTATCATATAAAAAATTAAAAGTTGGGGTTTCTTTTGCCTTAATTTTAAAATTAATAACGAGTAGTTTATTATATATTATAAATGGTAGTGGTAATTTATTTTTAATTAAATTTATAATGTTTTTTGATATAGCATTTAATGAACTTATTTTATCAAGTATTTACCCACTTATGATGAGTATTCATAAAGATAATGAAGTATATACGAAGAAAAAAAGTTATGAAGAAATAAGTAATGATGTTGGTTTTTTCCTTGTTTCTTTATTAATAGGTAAATATTTCTTTAAACATTTATTTAGTTATAATTCCTGTTTATTATTATCAATTTGTTTTATCTTTTTATCATTAACAGTATTATTACAAGTAAATAATGATGAGCAAAGTAATAATAATAGTTTTGATATTAAAAGGGCAATTAAATATTTAAATGAACACAAAATAATTTATTTGTTTTTATTAGTTAATTTCTTATCATCAGTTACTTGGAAAAGTGTTGTGGGAATGCCTATTTTAAGTCTTACTACTAATTTAGGATTTAGTCTTAAAAATGCTAGTTTTGTCTTTTTATTCTTAGGAATAATATCAAATATTTTAGCTATATTAGTTGTTAAACATTTACATTTTAAAAATAATCATTTAAATATGGTCTTTAAATATGGAATAAGAATAATACTTTATTTATTAACATTTATAACTAATAATAAAATTTTATTAGGGGTTACTTTTATTTATCTATTTGTTTTAGAAATGCCATTTGATTTTATTATAGAGGGTTATTTTATTAATAAAGTTAAAAGTGAATATAGCTTTTTAATGACTACTTTAAAATATATAACTAGTTTACTTGGCCAAGCCGTGGGTATTTATTTGTGTGGTTTAGTCTTTAATGAAAGTATTAGAGTTATTATTTTGCCCGCTTTAATTATTAGTTCTATTCATTATATATTAACTACAGTGCTTTTAAATAAAAGAGATAAAGTAAGTTATTAGAAAGGAATATATGAATACATATTTAGTTGTAAGTGATACCATTTATTATACCGAAGAAATATTAAAGAAATTAAAAGATGGTATTGATAATATTGTCACATTTAATTTAGATGAAGATAGTATAGATGATGTTTTATCTGAATGTAGTTATCCATCACTATTTGATATCAATAAATGTGTAATAGTAAAAAATGCCAAATTTTTACTAACAAGTAAAACAGGAGATAGTAAAAAAAATAGTGAGATAAGTGATAAAATACTTAAGTATTTAGAAGAAGAAAATGAACATACTAAATTAATATTTGTAGTAAATGGTAATGTTGATAGTAGAAAAAAAATATATAATAAGATTAAAGAAAATAATAATTTATATGTAAATGTTGGAATGACTAAAACTAAGATAAAAGATGAATTATTAAAGATAGTTAAAGATAATAAATATACTATTTTAGATAAAACTTTATGGTATATTATTAATAATACTTTAGGTAATTTTGATCTAGCTTATAATGAACTTATGAAAATAATGTTATATTATAGTAAGCCTTGTGAAATAAAATATGAAGATGTAGTTAATTTAACAAGCAAAACATTTGAAGAAAATAATTTTAAATTAGTAGAATGTATTATTAATAGAGATTTAGATGGTTCTCTAAAGCTATTACAGGAATCTAAAATATTAAAAGTGGAACCTACTGTTATAATATCTTTAATATATCGGGAATTTAAATTAATGTTAATGACATATTTATATGAAATAAATAAATATAGTAAAAAAGATATTTTAAATAATTTACATCTTACAGATTGGATGTATGATAAAGTAAAAGATAATTTAAGAAAATATCAAGTAAAAGAAATAAAAGAAGAAATAATTAATTTAAGTAATCTTGATTATAAAGTAAAAAGTGGTAATTTAAATAAAGATGTTGCTTTAATTAGTTATATTGTTGAGTTATGTTTGTAATAGACAATTAGTTAATTATTTGTTAAAATATTATTACTTTTTTATAGGAAAGGGGAATATTTATGGAAACAGTTGTTGTGGGAATGAGTGGTGGCGTTGATAGTGCTGTTGCGGCTTATCTTCTTAAAAAAGAAGGATATAATGTTATTGCTCTTTTTATGCGTAATTGGGATAGCACTATTAATGGAGAAGACTATCAAAATGATGATATCATTTGTCCCCAAGAAAGAGATTATAATGATGCCTTAAAAGTATGTGAAAAATTAGATATTCCGTTGCACCGTGTTGATTTTATTAAAGAATATTGGGATTATGTATTTAAATATTTTTTAGATGAATTACAAAAGGGAAGAACTCCTAATCCAGATATGTTATGTAATAAATATATTAAATTTGATTTATTTAAAAAAGAAGCAATAAAATTAGGAGCAGATTATATTGCGACGGGACATTATGCTAGAATTGAGGGTAGTCGGCTTTTAAGAGCAAAAGATTTAAATAAAGATCAAACTTATTTTTTAGCTGATGTTACAGTAGATGAATTAAAAAATGTTTTATTTCCTATTGGGAATTTATTAAAAAGTGAAGTAAGAAAAATAGCTTTAGAACAAGATTTAGTAGTGGCTTCAAAAAAAGATTCAACGGGTATATGTTTTATTGGGGAGCGTAATTTTCAAAAATTTATTAAAAATTATTTACAAGAAAATCCCGGTGATATTGTTGATGTTAAAACCAAAAAAGTAATCGGTAGACACCAAGGTCTTATGAATTATACTATTGGGCAAAGAAGAAATGTAGGTATTTCTGGAAATACTGATCGGCATTTTGTTTGTGGTAAAGATGTTAAAAATAATATTTTATATGTAACTATTGGCGATGAAGAGTATTTATATAGTGATGCTTGTTTAATTGAAAATGTTAATTTTATAAGTAGTACGCATCCCACATTCTGTACTGCTAAATTTAGATACCGAGGAATAGATCATCCAGTGGAACTCGAATACTTACCTAATAATGAAATTTTAGTTAAATATAGGGAAAGAGCAAAATCGGTTACCCCAGGACAAGCGTGTGTTCTTTATTTAGGCGAAGAATGTCTTGGCTGTGGTTTTATTAAAGAAGTATATAAAAATAATGAAAGATTATGGTACTTGTAATTTTTTTGTAATTTTAACGGTATAATAAATATTTAAGATAACTACAACTAAAATATTTGTTATTTCAGATAAAACTAAAGAGTACATTCCAATATGGGCAAGAGAGAACACTGCTAAAGTTAAAAGTTTTATTATGACTCCAATAATCGTAATATTCATTGTAATTTTAGCTTTATCTAAAGCTTGTAAATAACTCATTAATATAGCTTCAATATAAAATAGAGGAAATATTGGTGTTAATACTTTGATATAACTTAATCCATCATAAGTATTATATAGTGTAAATAAAATGTTTTTGCCAAAAAACATTAAGATAATCGCGTAACCAATGCCAATAATTAAAGCAAAACAAAGGGCTTCTTTAAGCCTTTTTTTTAGAGCTTTAAAATGACCTTTTAAATAGTTTTTACTAATCTCCGGAATTAAAGATGAAGAGATGGCCGTAATAAAAAAGGAAGGAACTGTAAGAATGGCAATAGAGTAAGCATTATAGGCCCCATATTCTAAAACAATATATTCATTAGAATAACCAGAATATAAAAGTAAATTAGTTAAAATAATGGGCTCAAAAAAATAACCAATATTACCAATTATTCGTGATGAAACAGTAGGAAGAGAAATACTTAAAATATTTTTTAATAAACCTTTATCAAAAGTAAGATCATTTTTTACTATTTTAATTTTTTTAGGTAAAAATAATAAATTAACTAAAATTGATACTAATTCTTCAATAAAGGAAAAGATAAATAGAGAAGAAGCCGCTAAAATAGGGCTTATTGCCATTAATTTAGGAACAAATAGATAAATAAGGGTGCCTCTTACTAGTTGTTCAATAACGTTAGATACGACATTGGGTACCATATTTTGTTTTCCATAAAAGTAACCTTTAACAATACTTGATATAGAGATAATAGGAAAAGTTAGACTCATTGCAATGATTAATAAATAACATCTTTCTTCTTTTAAAAGATAAGTAGCAATAAACCTAGCTCCCAAAATCATCAAAATAACAACAATAAAATTAATAGCCATTATTAAAATCGTTGAGGTAGTGATGATTCTTAAATTTTGGTGTTTCCCTTCAGCGACTAATTTGGAAATAGTTGTTGGGAGAGCCAGGGTTGCTATTGTAATTAATAATGAATAGGTTGGCATAACTAAAGAATATAAGCCAATAACTTCGGCCCCAACAATTCTTGTATAAATTATTCTAATAATAAAACCTAAGATTTTAGTTATAATACCTCCAAAAATCAGAATAATTGTCGATTTTAAAAATAGATTA
Organism: uncultured Bacilli bacterium; assembly: GCA_947624505.1. GTDB lineage: Bacteria > Bacillota_I > Bacilli_A > RF39 > UBA660 > SIG200. Next base: position 7,127 of record CANQKO010000013.1, read on the forward strand.
TTTTTATATCTCATAAGTTCACCTTTAAAAAATAAATCAAATATTATATAATAATAATATGAAAGGAATTCTTATTTATGGCAAAAGATGTTACCAAAAATGATTTATTTATAAGATTATTACCAGCCTTTAATACTAAAATAGCTGAATGGCAAAGAGAAAAGATTGCTAATATTAAGTCATTAGATATATGGAATTATTGTGTCCATAATATTTGGCATAAAAAAGAAAACTTAAGAATGTATGAATTAGTTGATGATATTCTAAATATTGATATAATTGACTTTATTAATTATCAAAAAATGAAGAGGAATGAGGAAATTGAAAGATAACGAAATAAATTTTGAAACAATCTATGATAAATTAGACTTTGATGAAAAAACTCTTAAAAAAATAAAAGAAGCTTACCTTTATGCCGTAAATGAATATGCAGGTAAGAAAAGATTATCGGGGGCTGATTACATTACCCATCCATTAAATGTAACCAATATTTTAACGGATTTAAATGTTGATGATACCACGATTATTGCCTCTCTTTTGCATGATGTTTTAGATAAAGGTACCTCTGCCACTAAAGAGGATTTAAAAGAAAAATTTGGGGAAGATGTTGCCAATATAGTTTTAAATGTCTCAAAAATTAATAAATTAGAATTACAAGATGATACGGAAAATTCCAAAATCTATTTAAGAAAAGTTTTAGTTGGTTTAGCTGAAGACCCCCGCGTAATTTTTATTAAATTAGCAGATCGCCTACATAATCTTCGGACAAGTTATGCCGTAAAAGAAGAAAGTAGAAAGAAAACCGCCAAAGAAACAATGGACATTTTAGTACCAATTGCCCATCGTCTTGGTATTAATTCCATTAAAAGTGAAATGGAAAACTTATGCTTACAAATTTTAAAACCCGATGTATATAATGATATTTTAGAACGTCTTAATAATACAACTAGTGAACTTAATGATAATCTTTTAAAAATGAAAGAAGATTTATCACATTTATTAATTGATAATGATATTACTTTTGAAATAAAAGGGAGAGTAAAAAGCGTTTATAGTATTTATCATAAATTACAATCTGGTAAGAATTGGGATAGTATTTATGATATTCTTGCTTTAAGAATATTTGTTAAAACTGAAGCTTTATGTTATACCGTTATTGGTTTAATTCATTCTAAATATCGTCCTGTTCCAAAAAGATTTAAAGATTATATAGCTAATCCCAAAGAAAATATGTATCAAAGCTTACATACTACAGTTTTTGGTGATGATGGTAAATTTTATGAAATCCAAGTAAGAACATATGAAATGGATGAAATTGCTGAAAAAGGTATCGCCTCTCACTGGTCATATAAAGAAAAAGGGGCAAAGAAGATTCAAACAATTATGGAACAAAAATTAGAGATGTTTCGTAATATTATTGAATCAGCTAGTAATGAAAATGATACTAACTTTGAAAATACAATGGCTAATAATCTTTTAGGTGAGCTTATTTATGTTTATACCCCTAAAGGTGATGTTATTGAACTTCCTAAAGATGCAACTCCGATTGACTTTGCTTATCGCATTCATAGTAGAGTTGGTGATACAACAGTCGGAGCCATTGTTAATGATAATATTGTCCCTCTTTCTTATAAATTACAAAATAATGATGTTGTTAAAATTATTACTAATAAAGAAGCTTTACCTAGTAATGATTGGTTAAGTTTTGTTAAAACTGAACAAGCTAGATCGAAAATAAAAGCTTTCTTTAGTAAAAAAGATCGTTTAGAATTAATTGAAAAAGGTAAGAGTATTTTAGAAAAAGAAATTAGAAGAAGAAAACTCGGTTATAATGATATTATTAATGATCAAAATTTAAATAAAATATTAAAAGATTTAAAATTAAATAATTTAGAAGATTTATATTTAAGTTTAGGTTCTCTAAGATATACAGCTGGTTATATCATTAATTTAACGACGGAAGATAAACATAATATTGATGATGTCTTAATTGAAAAAATAAAACCAAGAATAGATAAAACTAAAAATAATAATGATATCATTGTTGATGGTAATACCAATATTATGTATAGTTTGGCTAAATGTTGTCGTCCAGTTAAGGGAGATGATATTATTGGGTTTATTACAAAGGGTGAAGGAATATCTGTTCATAAAAGAAATTGTCCAAATATTAAAGATGCTAATTTAAGACTGATTGATATTTCTTGGAATAAAGATGCTGATAATACTTACTATACTAATGTTGAGTTATTAGTTAGTCAAAATAAGAATTATTTAGCTGATTTAATTGCTCTTGCCACTAAAGAAAAAATTACAATTGCGGAATTTAAAAATAAAGAAGTTGAAAATGGTACAGTTTGTGAGTTATTAGTAAAAGTTAATAATAAAGATGAACTTGACCGTTTTAAAAGTAAAGTTAATAAACTTAAAAATGTTAAAGTAAGGGAGTAATGATGAAAGTAGTTATTCAAAGAAGTAAACATAGTAGTGTTTCGATAAATAATAAAGTATATAATGAAATTATTAATGGTTTAGTGGTATTTAGTTGTTTTACTAAAGATGATACTATTGATGATATTAATTATGTTGTCAAAAAAATTACTAATTTAAGAATATTTGATGATGATAATGGGGTAATGAATAAAAGTATTTTAGATTATGGAGGAAGTATTTTATCTATTAGTCAATTTACTTTATATGCTGAAACTAAAAATGGTAATCGGCCTAGTTATTTTAAAGCTTTAAATGGGGATGAAGCTACTAAACTATATGATACTTTTAATAGGGAGTTAAATAAGATTGTCCCCACAGTTACTGGTGTCTTTGGAGCCGATATGCTTGTTAATATTGAAAATGATGGTCCCATAACAATTATAATTGACAGCAAAAATAAATGATGCTAAGATAGACCCTTGTAAGAGGGTTTTTCATATGGAAATAATATTGCCAGATAATTTTAAAGACTTAAGTATGCTGGGAATGCAAGAACTAATTTTAAACCATAACTATGGTATTACGTCATATGTTTTTATAGAAAATGATAACTATAATATTATTTTATTATTATTTAAAAGAATTGATAATAATTATATTGACTTATTATCTTCCTATAAAACTGATTTAGTCTTAAATAATATTGATAAAAATGAAGTATTAAAGTGGCTACCTTATCAAGAAAGATTAAAAAATATAATAAGAATAATAACTAATAAATCTTATGAAGAAATTATAAGAAATAATATTGTCAATTATTTTAAAGAATATTTACGGTTAAAAGAAGATAGACTTACTTTAAAGTTAATTGGAAGAGCAAATGAATTAGCAAAAGTATTTAGGGATGAATCTTTATATGCAATGTTTTACTATAATCACGAATTAAAAGAACAAAAGAATAAAGATAAAAATACTTATGAAAATAAATTAATATGTCAAATATGTGGTGGTAAATGTTGTCTTGATAGTAGTTGTGATTATATAGTATCCGATATAAAAGAATTTAGTGTTCCATATATTAGAAATCTCCTAGATCGTGGCCTTGCCTTAATTAAAGCTATCTTCTATAAAGATAAAGATGATAAACTAAATGTATTATTAGTATTAAGAACTCCAAGTATTAGAAGTGGAAAAATCGATTTAGTATCGATTGATTCAAAATGTGCCCACTTAGGTGATAATGGTTGTACTTTACCATATGAAAATAGACCAGGCTTTGCTAGACATTTAATTCCTAGTAATTTATTTAATTGTTATAATGATTTAGATATTGATTTAGAAAATAGGAAATGGGTTAAATATCAAGATATTTTAGAAGAAGTTATATATGAAGAGACCGGTAAAACAAAAGAAGAAGAATTGAGTAGGGAAATAGAAATATTTTTTTGTGATGTATTAAAAGAAAACTTTGAAGGTATTACAACACATTCAATTAAAGAAGCTAAAATGTTATTTGAGTATTTATGTAATTTTTATCAAGATGAATATTTAAAATCTTTAGAAATGGTTACTCCTAAACATATTTTGGAAAGAAAAAATTAAATTGACAATTAGAATGTAACACTTTATAATAAATGAATATATAAAAGGAGAAACAAAAGATGAATCGTAAAGAGAAGAATTTTGTTATTAATAATATTGAGCAATTAAAAATAAAACTTTCAGAAAATAGTGAAAATTATTATTCAGCATTTTATACCTATAGAGAAATTGCAAGATTAGTTGGGTTTAAAAGAAATCTAGAGTTTTTCTTTTATGAATTAATCCCCCTTTATATTAAAGAAAAAGATGATAAAGATCAAAAAATTTCTATCAAATTAAATTTACTTTTTGATGACAAAACGTCTAAATATTTTTATGCAATAGATGATGATAAATTTTATTTTTTACCTTCCCAATCTCATAATTGGTTTGATTTCTTTCTTATTACATTCATTAATGAATATAATTTAAGAAAAATAGATAAAGAGGATTTTTTATCTAAGGATTACAATATTAATATTGAAGCATCTTTAAAAGATTTAATGTATGCTTGCTATATTGGTGAAGAATGGGTTAAGTATGTAGAAGATGGTTGCTTAGATTTATTAAGTGATTATTATAGTGAAGAACAACTAAAGAAATATCAAAGAAGAAGATAATAAAATTGAAGGAGGATTTGGAAATGTATATACTAGATAAAAATAATGGTGAGATCGATCTTTATACAATTACTGCTAAAAAAGAAGAATTAAAAGAATATAGAAAGAATATTATAAATGCTCAAAAAGATAAATTATTTTATTATATATTATCTAAAGATAGTAGAGTTCTTAAAGAATTTACTTCTTTAGAAGAAATTGATTTAAGTAATATCTCTTATAATAAAAAATTGGTTTCTTTTCTTAATGATCTTATTAATTATGATGGCTCATCTTATCATAGAATGATTCATCAATATATTGATGGCGTTAATATAATAGATGATTATCTTAATGGTCTAAAAGATAATAATATGCCTATTAAAGTAATTTCAGCAAATGAAGAATTTTACTATTTAGTACCTAAAATAGGGCAAATTGATTATAATAACTTTATATTAAGACAAGTAATGAAATTACCAAAAGAATTATATTTATTACATTTACTTCTTTTAGGAAAATATGACAAATTAGCAAGTGAACCAACACTTGAACAATTAGAGTTATTTAATATTGAGTATATTAAAACAATTACTATAGAAGAATTAGCATATTTAATTAATCCTTTAGATATGCCAGAAATTGCTTATGATAGCATTATTAAAAAAGCTGAATCAGATGGGCAAATTCTACAAAAAAGAAGAAAATAAAGGAAAAGTTATATGTACATATATGATAAAAAAGATGATAATATAGTTTTGTATTCTATGGAAGTTAAAAAAGAAGCGTTAAAAGAATACAAGCGAAAAATAATTGAAGCAAATGATGAAGATTTATTATATTATTTAATAACTAATAGTGCTGAGGCCATAGAAAAATTTATAAATTCTAGTGAATTATCTATAAATGATCTTGATTTTTTTACTCCAGCTAGTTCCTCTAATAGCTCAATTAGTAGTTCATTTAATCCCATTTCTGGAACAAGTAATATTGCTAATATAGAAAATAAAGTGGCCCATTATTTTAATAATAGTGCTTCATTTAAAGCTTATATTTATAATGATTATATTTATACATTAAAAAAATATATTGAAGGTAAATTTGATGATTATTCACTTAAAAAGGTTACTGATAAAAAAGGACATTATTTTTATCTTTTAAGAACAGAAAATTTTGATTTAATTGATTGTTATCAAGATGATTCATATTATATAATTAATGATATTATTAAATTACCAAGAGATTTGCAAATATTACAATTATTATTACAAGGTAGATATAGTGAGATTGGTAGTTTACTTCCTGAACAATTAAAACTTTTCAATATTAAATATTGTAAAAGTATTAAAATAAGTGATATTGAAGATTTATATGCAATTGGCTTAATTAGTGGTAAATTTGAAGATACAATGAGAAAGGTATCAAGTTCATCACGTATATTACAAAAATATAAAAAATAAAGAAAGGCATTAGAAAAGATGGAAAATGAGAAAATGAAGAATAATGATGATTTAAATTTATATGATATTTTTAAAGAAAATTATGAAATAGGACAAAGAGTAGAAGCTGCCCATAATAAGAAAAAACAATTAAGAGATGAGTTATTTGATTATGGCTCTATTAATATAGCTAATAGAAATCAATTTAATGAAGTAGAAAGAATAATTGACCTTAAAAAGAATTTAATATTTTTCTTTTCCAAGTTTATGCCTTTTTTGATTCATAGCTATTTATTAGAAAATCATAAAGATATTAAATCATTAGATGCAAGTAAATATAAAATATCAGCTGATTTTACATTGATTTATGACGAAAAATCTTACAAGTATATTTATTATGGTAAATCTGATTACATTTTACCTTCTGATTCTGATTATAATAATTTTAATGAATTACTTGTAAACTTTATTAATGAATATCATTTAGGAACAATTGAGAAGAGAAAATCTGATGATACTATAGAATTAATTTATTTTATAACTATAAATACTTCATTAAAAGATTTAATATATGCTTGCTATGTAGGTGAAGAATGGATTAAACATATAGAAGATGAATGTCTTACTATATTAAGTGATTATTATAATGAAGAACAATTAGCAAGTTTTAAGAAAACTCTCCATAGATAATAAAAATATAAAATAAAGAAAGGAAAAAATTATGGATAAAGAAAAAATAATGAATGGTGATGCTTTAAGTTTATATGAAATCTTTAAAGAAAGTAAGGAAGCACAAAATATGGAAGATGAAATAAACGATGCTATAGGACGATTGCAGGATAAAATGATTTATACAAACTTATCATCATATCAAAAAGATTTTGCAAAAATAGAAAGTCTTATTTACCTTAGGAAAAATCTAGAGTTTTATTTCTATCAATTTTTACCATTTTTTATTAAAAAAACTATTTTAAATAGTAAAAAAGAGTTAGATATTAATGATTCTGTTACTTTCAGACATATTTTTTACTGTTATCCCGGTGGACACAGGCTTTTTGAAGCAGAAGACAAGCTTATCTATTGTTTACCAGCCCAAATTAATGGTAAAGCATTTGTTTTTCATTTAAAAAAATTTATTACACAATATGAATTAGGTAAAATGGATAGAAGGATTCCTGATAATGAATATGAATATAACGTTAGAATACATACTACATTAAAAGATTTAATATATGCTTGTTATATTGGACAAGAATGGGTTAAATCTTTAGGAGAAGAATGTATTGACATATTAAGTGATTATTATAGTGAAGAACAATTAGCAAGTTTTAAGAAAACACTTCATAGATAATAAAAATATAAAATAAAGAAAGAGGTATAGAAAAGATGGAAAATGAGAAAATGAAGAATAATAAGGATTTAAATTTATATGATGTTTTTAAAGAAAATTATGATATAGGAAGAAGAAGAGAAACCGTTAATGAAAGAACAGAACTTCTGAACACCGAACTATTCTTTTACGGTCACGATTACTTATTTTATCAAAGTGATTTTGTAGAAGTAGAAAGTATTCTTGGCCTTAGAAAAAATTTAGAATTTTTCTTTTCCAAGTTCTTACCCTTCTTGATTTATGAAGTTTTAAGGAAAAAACAAACCAAGATTAATTCTCTAGATGCCAGTGAATTGGCAATATTTTCTAAATTTGAATTGCATTTTTTGACAAAAGAAAATAAAACCATTTTTTATTGTGATAACCATTCGGAATATTTTTTACCTTCTAATCACGATTATAGTAATTTTGATGAATTACTTACAACATTTATTATTGAATATCATTTAGGACAAGTGGTTGAGAATTGTAATCATCCTCAAGGAAAAATATATTATATTGCCATAGATACAACATTAAAAAATTTAATATATGCTTGTTATATCGGTCAAGAATGGGTTAAATCTATAGGAGATGATTGCATTAACATACTTAGCGATTATTATAGTGAAGAACAATTAGAAAATTACAAAAAAACTCTCCATAGATAATTAAATTCTTGGTTGACGATAATTAAAAAAAGTAATAAAATTAGAATATAAATATTTTCTATAAAAAGACAAGTAATTTATTAAATGAATTTTTAAAGAGAAGACGGTTGGTGAGAAAGTCAAATAATTTAATAAATGAAGACACTTTTAGATAAATAGAAACGCACTTAGTGTGATAAATTTTAAGACCTAAAGTAAGGTGGTACCGCGGGAATATTCTCGCCCTTATGAATAGGTCTTTTTATTTTTTAGAAAGGATTTGATAAAATGATAACTAAACCAAAAGGAACCATTGATATTACGGGAAGTGATTCTCTATTATGGGAATATGTTAATTCAGTTGTAAGTACAATGATGGCTACTTATAATTATGAATATATTAGAACCCCAATTTTTGAAGCAAGTGAATTATATCACCGCTCAGTAGGAGAAACTTCTGATATTGTTAAAAAAGAAACATATGATTTTAAAGATAAAGGAGATCGTAATTTAACTTTAAGACCGGAAGGAACAGCAGGAGTAGTAAGAAGTTACTTAGAAAATAAGGAGTATGCATCACCTGATGTAAAAAAATACTATTATAATGGTACAATGTATCGCTATGAAAGACCCCAAGCTGGAAGACTAAGAGAATTTACCCAATTTGGAGTGGAAGTTCTTGGGAGTAACGATCCAATTATTGATGCAGAAGTAATTAGTTTACAATATAAAATTTTAGAAGCCCTACATATTAGTAATTTACAAGTAAATATTAATACTTTAGGTGATGAAGAATCAAGGATTAAATATCGCGATGCTTTAATTAAATATTTAGAACCACATTTAGATCATTTATGTGATGATTGTAAAGAAAGATTTAAAACTAATCCTTTAAGAATACTTGATTGTAAAGTGGATGCGGAAAGTCCAATTTTAAAAAATGCCCCTAAAACAATTGATTATCTAACAAAGGATGCTAAAGAAAGATTTACAACAGTTTTAAAATATTTAGATTTATTAGAAGTTGATTATGAAGTTAATCCCAAAATAGTAAGAGGTCTTGATTATTATGATCATACTGTTTTTGAAATAGTGTCTTTAGATAGTGAAGAAACAAGGCAAAGTGTTTTAGGTGGGGGCGGTAGATACAATAAATTAATTAAAGAATTAGGGGGTAAAGATAATTATGGAATTGGTTTTGCCTGTGGAGTTGACCGAATAATTGCCTTACTTAAAGAGATTGATTTATATCAAAATGTCAAAAAAGAAATTGATTGTTATGTAATGTATGTGTCTGAAGAAGAAAAATTAAACGCTCTTACGATTGTTCAAAACTTAAGACTTAATGGTGTCGTTGTGGAGACAAATAATTTAAACAAAGGTTTAAAAGGGCAATTTAATGAAGCTGATCGTCTTGATGCTAAATTTTTAATTATTTTAAATAATGAAGATTTAAAATTAGGTTTAGTTAATGTTAAAGATAATCATACTAAAGAAGAAGTTAAAATAGATATTTCGGAAATAGTTGATTATATTATTAGTAATTTGTAGGTGAATACTATGGAGAAGGGAAAGAATAATAAGAGAAAAATATTAATTATTTTTAGTGTAAGTATATTAATAATTGCTTTCTTAGTAGGTACTATTTTCTTATTTATAAATCCAAAAAATAATTTTAAAGATGAAGATAGTAAAGATAATATTTATGAAGCACATTTAGAATTAATAGATAATTTAGATGTAGAAATAAATAGTGAAATTAACTTATTTTCGTTTTTAAAAAACAGAGATGATTTAGAAATAATCAGTGAAAATGAAAAAGTTGATACTAGTGTTTTAGGAGAAAAAGAATTAATTATAAAATATAGGGATAATGAAGAAGAAAAAGAATTTAAATTTAATATTAATATTAAAGATACAATTGCCCCCAATATTGAATTTACAAAAGAAGTTACAACTACAGTAGGAACAGAGGTTGAATTATTAAAAGATGTCAAAGTAACTGATAATTCTAATGAAGAAATTAAAGCAACAGTTGAGGGAGAATATGATATTAATAAAGAGGGGAGTTATCAATTAAAATATGTCACAGTTGATAGTAGTAATAATAAAAAAGAAGAAGAATTTACATTAAAAGTTAATAAAAAGTCTGAAAAGAAAACTACTACCAATAATAAAACCACAAGCAAAAATAATGCAAGTTCCAGTAAACCAAGTACCGATAAATTACCAGATAATATTAAGCCATCTAAAGATTTAGTTGATTTAGATTTTGTAGAAGAAAAAAAAGAGGCTACTGATTATAAATATGGTACTAAATTAGTTGAAGTAAGTAATTATTTCATCTTAAAATATAGTGATAATACAACCGAAAAGGTTTATTCTGGCTCTTCATACAAGATTGATTCAAAAACTTATAATGGTAATACTAAAGCTCTTTTAAGTGAAGCAACAAAAATTGTTGACAGTAATTTAAGCAAGCAAAACGAAATGCTAAAATATGTTAATTCTTACCGGGCAGAAAAAGGGGCAGAGCCATTAACAATTGATCGTAATTTATCGATTGCTGCTACTGTTAGAGCTTTAGAAATAGCCTATGCTAATAAATTTTCCCACACAAGACCGGATGGCAGTGATTGTTATACAATTTTTGATGATTTAAATATTTATGCAAGTATTAAGGGTGAGAATTTGACCGCGGGTGAGGGCACTGTTAAAGAGGCTGCTTTAAACTGGAAAAATTCTAGTGTCCATTATGCAAATATGATTAATCCAAGTTTTACCAAAATTGGTATTGGCATATTTACGGAAAAGGCCAGTGAGTATTATTATTACTGGGTACAATTATTTTCTAATTAAATTATAGGAGGATTTATGAAAAGAGAATTAATTAATAATATAAAAGAAAATGAAAATGCAAGAATAAGTGGTTGGGCTGAGACAATAAGAGATACTAAATATATGATTTTTATCGTTTTAAAAGATGCTAGTGGCAAAATACAAGTCTCTATTGATAAGGAGAAAAACAAAGATATTGTCAATGCTCTTGATGGTATTCTTCAAAATAGTATCTTAGAATTTACAGGGATAATGAAATTAAGTGAATACGTTAAAAATGGTGGTAAAGAGTTTATCCCAGAAAGTGTTAAAATATTAAGTAAGGCCGAAAAACTGCCCCTTGATGAGACGGCAAATATTGATACACGCCTAGACTATAGATGGATTGATTTAAGAAGTGCAAAAAATAATTTAATGCTAAAAGTGCAATCAGCATTTGTTGATGGTATGCGATCATTTTTAATTAAAGAAAATTTTACGGAGATTCATACACCTAAATTAATTGCGACAGCCTCTGAATCAGGTAGTGATGTCTTTGAAGTAAAATACTTTGATCGGAAAGCTTATCTTGCCCAAAGTCCTCAATTTTATAAACAAATGGCTATTGCCAGTGGTTTAGAAAGAATATTTGAAATTGCGCCAGCTTTTAGAGCGGAAAATTCTAATACGAATCGTCATACCACTGAGTTTACTTCTTTTGACTTAGAATTTGCTTATATTGATTCATATGAAGATGTAATGGATATGGAAGAAGAACTTTTAATCGCTGGTTTAACTAACGTTAAAAATTTATATGGAAAAGAGATTAAAGAATTATTTGGGGAAGATGTTATCATTCCTAAAAGACCATTTCCAAGAATTAAATTACAAGATTTATATCAAGAATTAAATAAAAGATATAATTATGAAATACCAGCTTATGATATTGGGGATATGAATGCAGAAGCAGAAAAATTAACAAGTCAATATGCTAAAGATGTTTATGATAGTGAGTTTATCTTTGTAACAGATTTTGCCAAAACTAAAAGAGCATTTTATCATATGCGTAAAGATGACATTCCGCAAGGCTTTGACCTTATATGGAAAGGTACGGAAATAACTACAGGAGCCCAAAGAGAGCATCGTTATGAAGAACTTAAAAAACAAGCCGAAGAAAAAGGCTTGGTTAAAGATGTGGAATTTTACTTACAATTCTTTAAATATGGTTGCCCTCCACATGGTGGTTTTGCTATTGGCGTTGACCGTCTTACAATGCTTTTACTTGGTATTCCATCTTTAAAAGAAGAAATGTTTATTTTTAGGGGTCCATCAAGACTTACCCCTTAATAGAAAGGAATATTTATTATGGATTTAAGAGATTTATTTAGGGATACAAAAAAATATTTAAATAAAGAAGTAACTATTTGTGGTTGGATAAGATTACATCGTGATCAAAAAACTTTTGGTTTTATTGATTTTTCTGATGGTACTTGTCAAACTCATTTACAAGTTGTTTATGATGAAAAATTAGCTAATTTTAGCGATGTTCAAAAGTTTTTAGTGGGTTCAGCTATTTCAGTAACAGGAGTAGTTGTGGAATCAAAAGGTAATCAAGAAATTGAATTACAAGCAAGTAATATTACTCTTTTAGGTAATTGTCCGGAAGATTATCCAATTCAACCTAAAAGACATACAAGAGAATTTTTAAGAGAACAAGCCTATTTAAGGCCAAGAACTAATCTTTTCCAAGCTGTTTTTAGAGTAAGAAGTATTGCTGCTTATGCCATTCATAAATATTTTCAAGAAAGAGGTTATGTTTATTTCCACGCCCCTTTAATTACTGCAAGTGACTGTGAAGGAGCAGGGGAGATGTTTCAAGTAACGACTTTACCAATCGATAAAATTAAAGGTGAAATAGATTATAGTAAAGATTTCTTTGGTAAACTAACAGGGCTAACCGTAAGTGGTCAATTAGAAGCGGAAACATTTGCAATGGCTTATAAAAAGACTTATACTTTTGGGCCAACGTTTAGAGCGGAAAATTCTAATACCAAAACCCATGCTGCTGAATTTTGGATGATTGAACCAGAAATTGCCTTTTGTGATTTAGAAGGTGATATGGATATAATGGAAGATATGCTTAAATATATTGTTAAATATGTTTTAGATAACGCTAAAGAAGAAATAGATTTCTTTGATAAATTTGTCGAAAAAGGCTTAAAAGAAAAACTTGAAAAACTTGTTAATAGTAAGTTTGTAAGAATAGATCATAAAGAGGTAATTAAACTCTTAAAAGAAGCTCCAGTCAAATGGGAATTTGAACCCGTTTATGGTGGTGATATTGCCAAAGAACACGAAAAATATCTTACCGAATACTTTAATGGGCCAGTCTTTATCAAAAATTGGCCAAAAGATATTAAAGCTTTCTATATGAAACTAAATCCTGATAATGAAACAGTTGCGGCGGTTGATTTAGAAGTACCGGGAGCTGGTGAATTAATGGGTGGTAGTCAAAGAGAAGAAAATTACGATAAACTTATTAAAAGAATGCAAGAATTAAAGATGAGTGATAATGGTCTAGAATGGTATTTAAATCTTCGCCGTTATGGTGGTTGTGTTCATTCTGGCTTTGGAATGGGATTTGAAAGACTTTTAATTTATTTAACTGGGGTTGATAATATTAGAGATGTTATTCCTTATCCAAGAACACCAAAATCTTGTGATTATTAAGAGGTATTTATGAGTAAATTTACAAAAGAAATGGTCCAAAATTATGCGAATAAATTATTAATTAATTTATCAGATGAAGAAAATGCTTTAGTTTTAGAAGAATTTGATGTTATTGATCACAATATGGAACTTATTACAAAAATACCTAATATTGAGAAGGTCGAACCAATGACGCACACCTTAGATGATTTTACCTATGAACTTCGAAGCGATGTAGCCACTCCTTCACCAAGTATTGAAGAAATATTACAAAATTGTGATAAATATGAAGACAGGGAAGTAGTAGTGCCTAAAGTAGTGGGAGGTGATTAGGTTGAATATTACTAAAAGTATTGAAGAATTACATACTTTACTTAAAAATAAAGAAATTACACCAGATGAATTAGTGCAAGAATCATTATTAAAAACAAAAGAGGTGCAAGAAAAATGTAATGCCTTTGTCACAATTATTGATAATCCTCGTATTACTGAAGTTACTGATAATCCTCTTTCTGGTATTCCTTTTGGTGTTAAAGATAATTATTCAACTAAAGGTATTCTTTCGACTGGATCATCTAATACTTTAAAAGATTATGTGCCCATATTTACTGCAACCGCGGTAGAAAAATTAGAAAGTGCGGGAGCAATAATGGTTAATAAAACTGCTTTAGATGAATTTGGAATGGGTGGTACTGGTACAACTTGTGCAACCGGTGTAGTTAGAAATCCTTGGGATGAAAAAAGAATGTGTGCAGGATCATCTGCGGGCAGTGCGGCAGCCGTGGCAAGTGGGGTATATCCTTTTGCTTTAGGTAGTGATACTGGGGACTCTATTAGAAAACCAGCGGCCTACTGTGGAATAGTTGGCTATAAACCGACTTATGGAATGATTAGTAGATATGGTTTATTTCCTTTTGCCTCAAGTTTAGACCATTGTGGTGTTTTAACTAGATCAGTTAGAGATGCTGCTTATGTCGTTGATGCAATGAAAGGCATTGATGATAAAGATCAAACAACTTGGGATTCAAAAGATATTCATTTAGTTGATAGTCTTTCTGGTAATATTAAAGGGAAAAAATTATTTTATATTAAAGAATTAGCAAATATCGATAATTATCATCATCCTAGTGAGATGTTAAAATTACACTTAGAAAACTTTCAAAAGACACTTGATCTAGTCAAAAGTTTAGGGGCAAGTGTTACGGAAGTATCATTTGACCAAGCACTATTAAATGCCTTACCTAGTGTTTATGTTTGCTTATCTTGTGCCGAAGCCACTAGCAATATGTCTAATCTAACGGGTATTATTTTTGGTAAAAGAGGGATTGGTAATACCCCTGATGAAATAATGATGGATCATAGAACTAAAGGTTTTTCACCTCTCATTAAAAGAAGATTTGTTATTGGCTCATATATTTTACAAAAAGAAAATCAAGAAAGATATTTTAATAATGCCGCTCGCGTAAGAAGGTTAATAGTAGATAAAATGAAAGATTTATTTAAAAATTATGATGCCCTTATTATGCCCGTTGGCAGTGGAATTGCCCCTTACTTAGATGATGATAATAATATGATTGATAATGATGAAGTAAGATGTTTAGAAGAACATTTACAAATTGGTAACTTTGGTGGGTTTCCTTCGATTACCATCCCGAATGGCTTTATATCTAATATGCCAGTTGGGGTAAATATTACTGGTAATTGTTATGATGATGAAAATACTTTAAATATTGCTTATGCCATTGAAAGTGTAATGCCTTACAAAAATCAAATAGCAAAGGATGATAAAAATGAGTAAATATAAAGCGGTCATTGGTTTAGAAATGCACTGTGAGTTAAAGAGTAACTCGAAAGTTTTCTCTAGTGCTAAAAATGCTTATAGTGATATACCTAATAGTAATGTATCTCCCGTTGATTTAGGATTTCCAGGGATATTACCCACAGTTAATAAAGAATCTGTAAGAGAGGCTTTAATGATGGCTCTTGCCTTTAACTGTGAAACTCCTGAATATATGTATTTTGATCGTAAAAATTATTATTATCCTGATTTACCTAAAGGTTATCAAATAACCCAAATGCATAGTCCTGTTGGGGTTAATGGTAAAATTACTATTGACTTAGGAGATTCAGAAAAAGAAGTATTAATTCACGATATTCACTTAGAAGAAGACAGTGCTAGTTTAGACCATTATTCTGATGCTACTTTAATTAATTATAACCGGGCAGGCGTACCTCTTTTAGAGCTTGTTACGGAGCCTTGTCTTAATTCACCAGAAGAAGCTGTTGCATTCTTAGAATACGTAAGAAGATGTTACCAATATTGTGATGTTTCAGATGCTGATACAAAAATGGGTCAAATAAGATGTGATGTTAATGTTTCTATAATGGCTGAGGGAGATAAGCATTTAGGTACTAAAGTCGAAGTTAAAAATGTTAATTCATTTAGTAATGTTTATGATACAATTGCTTATGAAATTGCAAGGCAAACCAAACTAAAAGATGAAGGCCGTTATGATGAAGTTGAACAAGAAACAAGAAGATTTGATGAAGAGACTGGTACGACCATAAGAATGCGTAGTAAAGTTGATGCCATTGACTATAAATACTTCGTTGAACCTAATATTCCTAAATATAAAATATCTAAAAATTGGTTAGAAGAAATAAAGAAAAGTATTCCAATGTTACCAAGAGAAAGAAAATTAAAGTATATTAATGATTATGGCTTATCTTTGTATGATGCTAATATCATTATTAAAGATAAAGACTATGCTAATTATTTTGAAGAGTGCATCCATCTTGGTATGGACCCTAAAACAGTTGCTAATTACTTAACTGTCCAAATAATTGCTTATTTAAATAAAGAAGATATTACTTTGAAAGATTTTTATTTAAAACCAGAATATTTAAAACAAATAATAACGGAAGTAAATAATGGTAATATCTCATCAAAACAAGCAAAAGAAATATTTAATAAATCTCTAGAAGAAAAAAAGGAACCGAAAACTTTTATTACTAAAGATAATGCGCAAATATCTGATGCCAGCGAATTAACAAAAATAATTACTGACATTCTAAATAATAACCAAGAACAAATTGAAGCTTATCATAATGGTAAGAGTAATTTATTCGATTATTTTGTTGGTCAAGTTATGAAAGAAACTAGAGGTAAAGCTAATCCTAATATAGTAAAAGAAATATTAAATGATAAATTAAAATGAAAGTAAACTAGAAATAGTTTATTTTTCTTTCCTTCGACAATTTTTTTAAATACAGTATGCTAAGATATAATTGGTGATAAAAATGAAAAAGAATATTATCTTAGTATTATCATCTATTACACTAGGAATTTTATTTACTTTTTTTGTTCTCAATAAAAAAGATATTTATGCCAAAGAAGAATACAATGTTTATGCTTTTCAAACGGGTGCTTATTCTTCATATGATAATGCTTCGATGCCAAGTGATATACCTAAAATAATAATTAATGAAGATGGACTTTACAAAGTATATGTTGCTATTTATCAAGATAAAGATATTATTAATACAATGCTTAAATATTTTAATAATAAAAATATTAATGTTTATTTAAAAATGCTCAAAGTTAATAAAGATTTTTATTATAAATTAACTCAATATGAAGAACTATTTCTTAATTTAGAAGATGATAATTTATATAAACAAATTAATGAAAGTATTATGAAACTTTATTTAGAAAGTAAGAATGGTTTAAATGAAAATAGTTAAATTTTTCTGGCAATATAATTTATTTTTTCTTCTTATTTTAATTTTAATATTAAAAGATCCAATATATCAATTATTCAAAATAGAAGATAATGTATATACCCCCATTAGATGTGAATTTTTAGAAAACGATTATAATAAATTATTAGAATTTAGTGAAATTGATTTAGTATATGAAAGTAATTATTATAATACTTATATTATTTATAAAGATATATATAATTATTTAAACGAAATAACAATAAGAGGAGGCTTAGATATTGGCTTAACTAATAATCCTGTTATATACGATAATACTTTAGTCGGATTTATTAAAAAGAGTGATAAAAATAGTAGTATTGTTACTTTAGTAACTAATAAAGATAGTAAAGTATCAGTCAAAATTAATGAAGAAATTGGAGTCTTAGAATATCTTAATAATGAATTAATAGTTAGTAATATTTCTAATTATAGTAATATAAATGTGGGCGATAATATCTATACATCAGGTCTTGGTAATACTAAAGAAAATATCTATATTGGAACGGTTAAAGAAATAAATCTCACCAATGATAATATTGAAAAAATAATCAAAGTTGATTATAAATTAAAAATTAAAGATATTGATTATGTTAGTATTTTAAAGGAGAAAATATGATTTATTTATTACTTTTATTAGATATATTAATTAATAATTATACTTCTTATACCTCTTTTTTATTTCTTATATACTTATATGATAAGTCTTATAAACATTATTTATTAACTGGCTTAATATTAGATTTAATTATTTTTAGAAAACCTTATAATATAATTATTCTTACGATAATGTATTTTATAAATAAAATATTTAAAGATTTAAATAAAAAAAACGTTTTAAATTACTTGCTAATTTTAGTATTTAATTATATAATATACATTCTGTTAGCTAATATTTTACTAAGCAAAATAACCATCATTTTAGTAAAAATAGGCCAAAATTTAATATTTAATTTAATACTATATTTATTAGGATTTAATTTAACAAGAAAGGATTATTATGACAGAATTTGACAAAGATATTGAAGAAGTAAAAGAATTAATAAATTTAAGTATCAAACAGGGTTTTTATGGCTATTTTTATAATAGTGAAACAGTAAAGCCTTTTAGAAAATATGCCAGAACATATTTTAGTACTAATGAAAATATTAATGGTTATTTAAAATTTATCTCTAATGATAATTATAATAATGCGCTAACTGTTTTAGCCAGTGGGGATCATCTTTTTAATTTGATTAATAAAGGTTTAAAGAATATCGATACTTTTGATATTAATCGTTTGGCAATTTATTTTGTTTTTGGTTTAAAATTTGCAATGATTAGAAAATTTAGTTATGAAGAATATCAAAAAATTAATAATATTATAATAAATAGATATACGACGCTTGATATGTTAACAGACATTTTAAAAAGTTTGCTTCCCTTTATGGATGAAAGACTAAAAGAATTTTGGGGTATTATAATTGAATACAATTATAATTTACAAAAAATGAATAGTAAACCAATTAATTTAATAAAAATGTTAACCCAGAATATGGAAGGATTTAGAATATGTCAAAGAGGTAATATCTATTTACAAAATAAAGAAGAATATTTAAAATTAAAAAATCTTTTAGATAAAGTAAATATAACTTATACTAATACAGATATTAATAATTTACCTAATAACAAATATGATTTAATTTTATTTTCCAACATTATAAGTTATTATAAAGCAATGTATGATCAATTTTTAACCCCTGAAAAAATAAATGAATTTTTAAATATGCTTAACCAAAACGGAACAATCTTTTTTAATTATTTTTTTGAAAATGAAATTCATAAGAAGAAAGACGAAGCCAAAATGCTTAAAGATGCCCAATTTTCTTTTTGGGATATTCAACCATTATCGAATTTATATGATGATGACGTCATCGTTTTAAAAAGAAGATGATAATTTCTTCTTTTTTTTCATATAATTTGTTGGGTGAATAGAATGAATATTGATGATTATACTAAAATAACACACAAAAGATATAGTAGTTTAAAAACACAAGATGAAAACAAAAAAATAAAGTATTTAAAAAATTTAATAACAAGAATATTATTAAGTATTATATTAATTATAAGTATCGCTATTTTTATTAAATGTAATGATGACAATAAAGCTTTGATTAATAAATATTTATTCCAAGAAAACTTTAAATTTACAAAAGTAAATAAATGGTATCAAGATAAATTAGGTAATATCCTACCGGATACAAATAGTAATAGTGAATTAGTATTTAGTAGTGATATATTAAAAAATAAATATACTTCTTACAAAGATGGTATCCAAATAGAATGTGCCAAAAATAGTCCTATTTCTACATTATATGGGGGTATAGTAATATTTATAGGTGAAAAAGATAACTATGGAAGTGTAGTAATAGTTCAAGGTAATGATGGAATAGATTATACCTATGGTAATATTAAAAATACGAGTATTAATTTATATGATTATATTGAAAAAGATACTATTATAGGGGAAGCTATAGATGAATATATTTATTTAGTTTTAGAAAAAGATGGTAAATATTTAAAATATGATGAATATCTTAAAGAAAATTAAAATAAATAATTATACTTATTTTTTTATTATTATTTGTGCATTATGTGGTTATATTAAAAATATTAGTATTATTTTATTTATTTGTTTAATTCACGAATTAGGGCATATCTTTTTTATTAAATTATTTAAATATGAAATAATAAGTATTGAAATTCTTCCTTTTGGGGGTTTTACTGAGATAAATAAGAAAATCAATAGTAGTATTAATAAAGATTTAATGATCGCTTTTGGCGGAGTTATAAGTGAAGTTATTTTTCTTTTAATTCTTTATCTATTTAAAAATCATTTTAATCTTATTACTTATGAATTATTTAAAAATTATAATTATATTTTAATTATTTTTAATTTAATACCAATTATTCCTTTAGATGGTAATAAAATTATGCATTTACTGCTGGAAAAATTATTTTCTTATCATTTATCTTATCAATTAAATTTAATTTTATCATTTCTTTTTTTAATTATTTTTCTAATTATTAATTATTTATACAAAATTGATAATTACTTTATTATTACTTTTCTTTTTTATAAAATAATTATGGCTTATAAAAATTTTAAATATTTTGAAAATCGTTTTTTACTAGAAAGATATTTATATGATTTTAGTTATGAAAAAATTGATAATCATACTAAGAGTATTAAAGATTTAAAGAAAAATACCCTCCATTTTTTTAAAGAAGGTAATCATTACATTAAAGAAAAAGAGATGATTAAAGGTATATTTAATAAGTAGAGCCCTGTCAATAGTTTTTGAAAATGTCTTAAAATTTTTAAAACATTAACGGGAAAAATATTCTCGTTTTTGTTTGAAATT
>CANQKO010000014.1 GCA_947624505.1 uncultured Bacilli bacterium
TTATAAAATCAGGGCTTTTTTATTTTTTACATAAAAAAAGCTATTCGAAATTAATCATTTAATTTCGCGACAGCCCCCAATAACTATCCAATTGGGTAGTTTTTTTAAATTCTTTTTAGTACTTTACCTTTTTCTTCTTGTTGTTGTGGAATAGCATCCGTAAATATGAATGATGGATCACTAGCATCGGGGAAACAAAGATTAGCCATTGTATCATATAAACTTATTACTTCGCCATTGGTTGTAGGAATAGTTAAATCCTTTCTAACAGAATCTAAAAATTTTAATAATTTTTTACCTTTTTTATTTAAAGTATTTCTAACAATTTCTAAATCAGTAGCTTTTAATTTATCATAAAGTTCACTTTCTTTAGGCACTAGATAAGGTAAATATAGTTTATAAAATCTATTATTAATATCGATCGTAAAAACTAATTCATTTTTACTTAAACTATCAGAAAATTGAAACATTAATCTTCTATTTAACATTTTATATTCATTAAGTTTTTTGTGTTGTAACATAATAAGAGGGGAAAGAACTGTAAGACCAACATTTTCAGTAGTTCTTTTATTTGCTCTTTCTATTTCCAAAAGATTGATATTATTTCTATTGAATGATGCATAAGTTTTGTTTTGGTTTTTATCTTGTGTGGAAATGCAACCAATAACTTGATATTTATCTGTTTCAATTTCTCTCATTGTTATGCCACCCGTTAGATCTTGTTGCTTATTTCTAATAAAATAAAGAAATTGCTCATTATATGAATTATAAGTAGCTTTTATACTACCTTCAAAAAAACTAGGATAATTAGGATAAAAGTTAATTGCATAAGAATAATCATTAATAATTTTAATATCTCCGGCTAATTCACCATTATTATTATAAAAACAGATAAAATTATTTTCTTCATTTTTTTCAAATATAGTTGCTTGAATATTAAAAAGTTTAGCAAACAAAATTATTTTTTGATATATTTTTTCAAAATCTTCTTTCATTTTTCACCTCATAATTTTATTATACGAAATAAAAATGGACTGTCAATATAAAAAAAATTTAGATTTTTTAAAAGAGATAGATTATTTATTCCTTTTTTGATATAATTTTATTTGTAAATAGGGAGTGATAATTGTGACTTATTTAGATTATAGTACAACAACACCGATTTCTTTAGATGCTCTTGATACTTATACCAAGATAAGTAAAGATTATATTGCCTCACCATCAGCTAATCACGTATTAGGCAAGAAAAGTTTAGATTTACTTAATAATACAACCCGAGAAATAAGTGACTTATTTAATATAATGGAAAGAGAAATTATCTATACAAGTGGCGGAACTGAGGCCAATAATATGGCTATAATTGGTTTATGTTTAGAACGCCATAATAAGGGTAAACATATTATAACATCTAAATTAGAACACCCGTCAATTTATAAGATATGTAATTATTTAGAAAGCCTTGGTTTTGAGATTAGTTATGTGGATAATGATGAAGATGGTTTAATTATTTTTGATGATTTAAAAAGATTAGTAAGAGAAGATACAATCTTAGTAAGTATATGTGCTGTTAATGCTGAGACAGGAGTAAGGCAACCATTAAAAATGCTAAGACAAATTATTAAAAAAGAAAATGAATCAACAATTTTACACTCTGATTTAACCCAAGCAATAGGTAAAACCACAGTTAATTTTCGGGATATTGATTTAGGTAGTGTTTCAGCTCATAAATTTTATGGCCCCAAAGGTATTGGTTTCTTATATAAAAACGACGCTATTAAATTAGCTCCTCTTTTGTATAATGATAATAAAAATAATTTATCTAACTATGGCACTATGCCCATACCTTTAATAGCTAGTATGAAAGATGCCTTAAAATCCTCTTTAAAAGATTTAGATAAAAGAGAAAAATATATTAATTTATTAAATGAAAGAATAGTAACAAAACTAAGTCAATTAGAGGGAATTAAAATAAATAAAACAAAATATTCTATTCCCCATATTATTAATATAAGTTTTGATAGTATTTCCGCAAGTGACTTAGCTTTAAGTCTTTCAAATAAAGAAATATGCGTTAGTGCAACTAAAGCTGGTGAAATATCTAGTGGGGTTATGGCAATCTATAATGATTTAAAAAGAAGTAAATCTTGTTTGAAGATTAGTCTTTCGCATATGACTACAGTTTTAGAAATTAATAGATTTTTAGAAGTTTTTGAGGTAGAATATAAAAAGCTTTTAAATTAAGTTGGTGATGTTTATGGATTTAGAAAAAATTATCTTTTTAAAATATGGAGAATTATCTACTAAAAAAGATAATCGTAATTTTTTCTTAAAAGTTTTAAATAATAATATTAAAAAAGTTTTAAAAGATGCAGAAATATATTATGATTATGGAAGAATGTTTATAAAAGATAATGATGATGATTTGGCAAATGTTATAAATAAATTAAAAAATATTTTTGGAATATATGAAATTGTTATAGGATATTCTTCAAAAAAAAGAGGCGAAGAAGATATTTGCCATAGTTTAAAAGAATTATTAGAAAATAAAGAATTTACAACTTTTAAAGTAGAAGTTAAAAGAAGTGATAAAAGTTATCCTAAAGATAGTATGGCTTTAAGAAAAGATTTGGGGGCTTTTATTTTAAAAAATTTACCAAATAAAAAAGTTGATGTTAATAACCCAGAATTAATTGTAAATGTTGAAATAAGACAAAAAGAAGTATTAATTTATTTTGATAAAATTAAAGGTTTAGGTGGTTATCCTGTATCTTGTGCTGGTAAAGGTCTGCTTATGCTTAGCGGAGGAATAGATTCACCGGTGGCAGGATATATGGCTATTAAAAGAGGTGTTAAAATAGAGGCAATCTATTTTGAAAGTCCACCACACACTAGTGAAGCTGCTTTAGATAAAGTTAAGACTTTAGCTAAAAAATTAGCCCTATATAATAATGATATTAAATTACATATAATTAATTTTACTAAAATTCAAGAAGCTATTTATCAAAATATTCCTAAAGAATATTTAATTACTATTATGCGAAGAATGATGTATAGGATAAGTGCAATTGTAGCTAGTAGAGTTAATGCTAAAATTATTGTTAATGGTGAATCGATTGGTCAAGTGGCAAGTCAAACTTTAACTAGCATTCAAGTCATTAATGAAGTAGTAAAAATACCCGTTATAAGACCAGTGGCTTGTTTTGATAAATTAGAAATAATAGATATTGCTAAAAAAATAGATACTTATGATACTAGTATTTTACCATATGAAGATTGTTGTACTATTTTTGTTCCTGAACATCCAATTATAAATCCAACAAGACAAAAATGTGAAGAATATGAAAAACTGATACCTTATGAAGATATGATTTTTGAAGCTGTTAAAAATAAAAAAACAATTACCATAACTGTTGATGATAAAGATGATTATCAAGATTTATTATGATAATTAATATTGTATAAAACAAAATAATATGCTAAAATTATTAATAGGAAGACGCAAATAAGCGTTACCTAATGGTTGTTAACTAACCCAATGGGTTAGTTATTTTTATGACTAATATTAACAATGTTAAGACTAATATAAAAACAATGAGTAAAAATATATCTTCTCGACATTTCTTATTCATTGTCACCCACCCACCTCCCTGACCGAAGTCAAAAAGACTTTAAATAAAAAAGTTTTCGGTAACAACTTACATACATCTTCCTAAGCTTTATTTAAACAATTTATTTTGTTTTTGTAAATAGTTTTTTTGTTGTTCAACAATAAAAGAATGGTTTATTAATGATACTATTTTAGAAATTAAAGAAAAAATTGCCAAAAAGAAAGGCAAAAGTAGAATTCTTAAATAATATTCTATAGTATTAAAATTAAAAATATAACCATAATAATAATGGTGATATGATGATTAGTAATAATGATATTTATAAAAGCAGTGATTTTTTAAAAGAAGATTTTAAAAGTGTTATGAATAGTTATTTTAATCCGTTTGAGTATAATTTAGAAAGTAATTTAAATTATGAAATAAATACTGATAAAATGTTGATGAAAAGCAAAAATCATCCAATAAGAAAAAATGTCAAAAATAAGTAATTATTTATTTACAAAGTTAATTTAATTTTTTATAATAAAGAAGAAGAAATAAGAAGGGATAATTTGCAATAGTAATACCTTCTTTTTTAAATGCAAATTATTCTTTATAAATAGAGGAGTAGTAATGAAAGAAAAATTAATATTTGTCAATGATTGTTTAAAAGAGTTACAAGCAATTATGCCAGAAGATGCAATTGTAAAAGCCGATTACATTAGATTTCAAGATGGGGCTGGTAAGGTAAAAGTGCCAACTGAATGTCGTGATCAAGATGTATTTATTATCTGTGATGTTAATGATAAAACCCCTAATCCATATACGGGACATGTTTTATCACCAGATGATCACGTCAGGGATATTGAAAGAACAGTTGGAGCCTTAAAAGATAACCCAGCTCGGAAAAATTTAATTATTCCGTTTCAACCGTATGGCCGGCAACATCGAAGAGAATTTGGCGAATCAACCGAAGCTGCGGATTATTTAAGAGACTGCCATTACTTAGGATTTCGTAATATTTTAACTGCTGATTCCCACGATCCTGATGCAGCAGCGGCTATTTCAAAACATAATTTTGATAATATGTTTGTTACTAATGAAATGTTAAAAGAAATGGTTATCAATGAAAAAATAGATTATCATCATCCCGAAAATATTTTAGTTGTGGCCCCTGATGAAGGAGCTCAAAAAAGAGCTCGTCACTTTGCTGATCGTTTTGGTTGTAATCACGCGTTTTTCTCTAAGAGAAGAGATGTAACGAAAATAGTTGATGGTAAGAATCCTTTGGTATCTAAACAATTCGTTGGTTTTTCACCTAAAAATAAAACCGTTATTATTGTTGATGATATGATCTCTAGTGGGGGAACGATTATTGAAACAGCTAAAGAACTTAAAAAAATGGGAGCAGATAGAATATATGTCTGTGCTACATTTGGACTTTTTACTAAGGGGACTTCTGAATTTATTAAAGCTTATCAAGACGATATAATAAATGGAACTTATATTTCTAATTTAACTTATTTAAAGGAAATGCCAATGGATGGTATTCATGTAATTGATTGCACTAATCAACTAAAGACTTGTATTGATGCTATTCACGCAGGTAAAGAAAATATTTTAGAAGAATTAGGAATGAGTTTCATTCCCGTATCTAAATTAGTTGAAGAAAAATCTTTAGATGACGATAAATTAAGTATAGCTTTAAATATTGATGATCATAAAATAGATTTAGTGGATTTAAAAGAGAAATTTGATGAAAAATTATCTAAAATTCACGTTATTACTTTTTCAGATAAAGAAACTAGTAAAGTAAATGTGAATATTATTTTAGGTAATCATAATTTAGGGCTTAATTACAATGTTAGAAAATTAGTAAGAAAAAGATAAATAAAATGATTCTTCCAAAAAATATAAGGAAGAATCATTTTATATTTATTATTATTTACAAAATTTATTTCGTCATTTATAATTAAGAAGAGGTGTTAAAAAATGAAAATATTATCAGTAAATGCAGGAAGTTCATCACTTAAATTTAATTGTATTGAACTACCTGAAGGCAAAGAATTAATAAGTGGTTATTTTGAAAAAATAGGTTTAAGTGATTCTTTTTATAGTATTAAAATGAATGGTGAAAAAGTAAAAAAAGAAGCGGTTCTAAATAATCACAGTGATGCAATTAAATATTTAATAGATGAATTATTTAATAATAATATTATTAAATCTTTAGATGAAATTGATGGGGTAGGTCACAGAATTGTTCACGGTGGCGATAAATATAATAAATCTATTATTATCGATGATGATGTTATTAAAACGGTTGAAGAATTATCACCCCTTGCTCCATTACATAATCCGGCCAATATAACCGGAATTAAAGCATTTAGAAATGCAATGCCAAATACCCCAATGGTTGGAGTATTTGATACAGCTTTCCACCAAACAATGCAAGAAAAAGAATATTTATATCCTGTTCCAAGAGAATGGTATACTAAATATGGAGTTCGTAAATATGGATTTCACGGAACATCACACCGTTATATTACCTTAAAAGTTCAAGAATTATTAGGTAAAAAAGATGTCAATGTTATTAGTTGTCACATTGGTAGTGGTGGAAGTATTTGTTGTATTAAAGATGGTAAAAGTATTGATACCACAATGGGATTTAGTCCAAATTCAGGAATAATGATGGGAACAAGATGTGGGGATATTGATTATTCTATTATTCCTTATATTATGAAAAATACCCAAATGAGTATTGAAGAAGTTGATAATGCCCTAAATAAAAAGAGTGGGTTACTTGCTATTAGTGAAGATTATTCTGACCATCGTGATATCGAAAATGCAATGGCTGAAGGTAATACTAAATGTATTTTAGCAAACGATATGTATATTGATCGAATTGTCTCTTATATTGCGAAGTATTACGTAGAATTAGATGGTAAGGTTGATGCTTTAGTCTTTACTGCTGGCCTTGGTGAAAATGCTCGGGAATTTAGAGAGAATATTATTCGTAAATTAGGTAGCCTAGGTATTTATGTTGATAAAGAAAAAAATGCTAAAATAGCTTCTTATTTAGAGACAAAAGAAGGTATTATATCAAGTGCTGAATCTAAGGTGCCAGTATATGTTATACCAACTAATGAAGAGTTAATGATTGCTCTTGATACTTTAGAATTAATTAGTAAATAAACAAATATGAAAGAAAGCGAGTGATCAAAATAATAAATAGAAATTTATTAAATAAGATATATAGAGAAATCAAAAAATATGATACAATTGTTATTTTAAGACATATTGGGGCTGATCCCGATGCTATATGTTCAGAGCTTGCTTTAAGAGATTCCATTAAATTAACATTTCCTAATAAAAAAGTTTATGCCGGTGGTGTAGGAGTAGCTAAATTTAAAAAATATGGTAATTTAGATAAACCTGATTATGAAAAAATTGAAAATTGTCTTTTGATTGTTTTAGATGTCCCTAATACTACCCGTATTGATGGTATTGATAATCTAAAATATCAAAGTATTTTAAAAATTGATCATCATCCTAAACTAGATATCAAAGCAGATATTGAATGGGTTGATGAAGAAAAATCTAGTACTTGTCAAATGGTAACGGAATTAATTTTAAATACTAAATTAAAATTAGATAAAAAGATTGCGGAAAATTTATTTTTAGGAATAGTTTCTGATAGTGAAAGGTTTTCTTTAAAAAATACTACCATTGAAACATTTGAAACTGTTATTAACTTACTTAAAACTAGTCAAATAGATTTTCCTAATCTGTATGAAAAATTATATTTAAGACCATTTTCAGAATATAAATTTATTGCTTATATTACTAATAATTTAATTATTAATGAAAATCATTTTGGTTATATTAAAATAAGTGATAACATTTTAAAAGAATATGGGGTTGATGTTGCAACTCCAGCTAATTTAATAAATAGTTATAATTTTATTGATGATTTATTAGTTTGGTGCTTTATTACTGAAGATGTCAAAAATAATCAATATAAAATAAGTATTAGAAGTAGAGGACCAATTATTAATGAAGTAGCTAGTCGATACAATGGTGGTGGTCATAAATTTGCAAGTGGGGCCAAAGTAAAAGAACTAAGTGATGTTGATAATCTAATTAATGATTTAAGTAAAGTGTGTAGAGATTATGAAAATAAAGAAAGTTAGCAAGAAAAAAGATGGCTTATATGAAATATTATTTGATAATCTTGAGAAAATAAATTTATATGATGATGTTATTTTAAAATATGAGTTATTATTAAAAAGAGAAGTAGATGAAAAACTATTAAATAAAATATTAAAAGAAAATAGTTTACAAGAGTGTTATCATAAAGCTTTAAAATATGTAAATAGTAAATTAAGAACTGAAAAAGAAATAAGATTAAAACTAAAAGATTATGATGAGGAAGCCTTAGATTATACCATAAAAAGATTAAAACAAGAAGGATTTTTAAATGATTCTTTATATATTATATCATATACTAATGATGCCGTTAATTTTAAATTAGTTGGTCCAAATAAAATAAGACTAGATTTAAAGAAATTAGGCTTTAGGGAAGATGATATTAATAATTACTTAGAATCTTTAGATAATGATATTTGGCTAAATAAAATAAGAAAGTATTTAACTAAAAAAATTAATAGTAATAATAAATTATCTGGTAGTAATTTAAAAATTAAATTAATAACTGATTTACAAAATAAAGGCTTTTATAAAGAAGATATTATATCTATATTACCTGAATTTACTTTTGTTGATGATCAAAACATTTATGACAAAGAATATGAAAAAATAAAAAAGAAACTTAGTAAAAAATATAGTGGTAGTGAACTGGAATATCAAATAAAAAATAAAATGTATCAAAAAGGTTTTAAAAAACAATAAAAAACTGATAAATAGAATTTAATTTCTAAATATCAGTTTTCTTTTTTTATTAATTATTATTCAGCAGTTGTTGTATCTTGAGCATTAAGTTGAGAATTTAAATGCTTGCCATATTGACTATTTAATTCTGAATCAATTATTTTCATATTATATAAATCGCGATAATATTGTAATGCGTGAATTTCAATCTTTTTATCATCATTCTTATAGCGATCAGCTAAAATATCAGTGATCTTATCTTTTAGATTATCTAAAGTATCTTTTTCTTTAGAATCACTACGATATATTACGTGATAACCAAGTTCAGTAGTAATTACTTTAGTGCTAAATTCACCATTTTTTAACTTATAAGCAGCATCAACTAATTCGTCATAAGCACTATCAAGGACATAGTAATTAATCCAGCCTAAATTACCTTCTTTATCTTTAGTGCTTTCATCTTCAGAATATTCTTTAACTAATTCTTTAAAAGTTTCAAAAGCATTATCAGAATCTTTTAATTTTTTAATTATTTCTTCAACTTTTGCCTTAGCTTCATTTTCTGCTTTAGTTTGTTCATCTTTACTCATATCACTAGTGGCTTTAGAAGTAACTAAAATATGGTAAACTTTAACATCGCCCTTAGCTTCCTTATTATAATAATCATTAATATTCTTATCAGTTATTTGTAACTTAGCATATTCATCTACTGCATGGTCTGTAAGACTATTAGTATATAAATAATTCTTATAAGCATCGAATGTTTGGAAACCAGCATACATTTGAAGAGCTTGAAGTGCTGTTTCTTCATCACCATAAGAAGTAATTAATGAATCAATTGCACTTTCACTAGCTTTTTTAGCTGTTTCTGAATAACTAGCAAATTCTGTTTCCAGAATATATTTATCTATTAATTCCTCAGTTGCAAATAAACCAAAATCATTTTTTAACATTTCATATAACTCGTTAGCACTTATATTATGTTCCTTATCATCTTTTTTAAATGTAATAACTGCCTCCTCACCATTAGATAGTTTTGGAATACGTCCACACCCACAAAGGCCAAAAAGACATATTGCACTTAAAATTAAACCTTTTTTCATTTTTTCCTCCTTAAAGATTATTATATCAAAAGTATTTGATAAATACAATTAAATTAAGCACTCACACTTAAAAAGATTAACCATAAATTATAAATGAATAGACATAAAGGAGGAGTGAATTATGAATTGCGGAAATAACGGAATTGGCGCTGCTATTATTTTAGTATTATTTATTTTACTTATCATAATTGTAGGAGCATATATTTAAGTCTAGATAAAGGAGGTTTTTATGAGTTGTTGTAATAAAAACAGTGGAGGAGGAAATCCTTGCTGTCAAAATAACAATAATAATGCTTGTAGCTATGTATTTATAGTTTTAATATTATATATATTACTTGCTATAATCATTGGTGGAAGCTTTATTTATTAAAAGTCACTAAGAAAGTGATATGCAAAGTAGACGTTTGTCTACTTTTTGTCTTGAAAAAATTAAGGAATAAAAAAAGGAATAATTATTCCCATTTATTATTTTAATTTTTTTGCTTCTCTTGCGCTAATAATTACTTTTTTACCATCAATAGTTTTCTTTTGTAAGTTTGGTTTTTGAACCATTCTAGTAGCATTTTCAGCGTGACTTCTTAAATTACCAAATAAAGGTTTTTTAGTTGTTACTTTTTTTGCCATTGGAATTCCTCCTTTTTCTCTTAAAGATTTTACCATATATTAGATGATATGTCAAAAAATAATTTTTGATAATTTTAAAGTAATCGAAAAGTGTAAACACTATTTAAAAAAACTTGTGATATAATAAAGTTTAGAAGGAGATACTATGTATACACCACTTAAAGTTACAACTGATTATAGTATTTTAAAAAGCTTAATTAAAATTAAAGCTTTAATTAATTTTTGTCTTGAAAAAAATATTAAAAATTGTGCTATATGTGATCAAAATCTTTTTGGGGCAATTGAATTTTATAAAACTTGTGTAAGTAATAACATTAAACCCATAATTGGTTTAGAAATTATTTTAAATGATTATCCTATATATTTATATGCTAAAAATAATATTGGTTATAAAAATATGCTTAAAATTAATAGTATTATTACGGAAAGAAAAATAAGCATTTTAGAATTAAAAAATTTAAGTAGTGATATCTTAGTTATTATTCCTTATCAAAGTTTAAAAATTTACGATGATCTAACTTTTTTTAATGATCTTTATCTTGGTTATGAAAATAAAGAAGAATTACAAAATGTCTTAGTTAAAAGTAACAATGTTGTGTATGTTAATGATATTAAAGCTTTTAATATTAGTGATACAAAGTATTTAAAATATTTAGATATCATTAAGGGTAGTATAGATCAAATAGAGTATTTACATAATTATTTTGATTATGATAATTTAGCTCAATTTGATTTAGATAAAATAGAAGAAGTAGTAAGTAAATTAAATTTTAAATTAGAAAATAATACCCGTTATATTCCTAAATATACCGATAATTCTTTTGCCTTTTTAAAAAATCTATGTCTTAAAGGTTTAAGTAAAAGACTTAATAATAATATTCCTCCTAAATATTTAGAACGTTTAAAATATGAATTATCAGTTATAAATAAGATGGGTTTTGTTGATTATTTTTTAATTGTTTATGATTATGTTTTATATGCCAAAAAAAATGGGATTTTAGTGGGGCCTGGAAGAGGTAGTGCCGCGGGTTCTTTAGTTAGTTATGTTATTGGTATAACGGATATAGATCCTTTAAAATATAATTTATTATTTGAAAGATTTCTAAATTATGAAAGAGTATCAATGCCCGATATTGATATTGATTTTGATAGCACTAAAAGAGATCAAGTTATTGATTATGTTAAAGATAAATATGGTAAATTAAATGTTTCGGGTGGAATAACTTTTGCTACTTTAAAAACGCGTTTAGTTTTAAGAGAAATAGGCAAAATTTTAAAAATAGATGAAAAATTATTAAATAAGTTTTTAAAAACAGTTAATAAAGATTTAACACTAAAAGATAATTTAAATAATAAATATGTTAAAGAATATTTAAACAATTACAAAGATTTACAAGAATTATATCAAATATCTTTAAAATTAGAAAACTTAAAGCGAAATATAAGTACACACGCTGCTGGTATTGTTATTGGGGATCGTCCTTTAGATGAAATAATACCTATGTATAAAAATAATGATATATATTTAACGGGTGTAACAATGGAATATTTAGAAGATTTAGGCTTATTAAAAATGGATTTTTTGGCTTTAAAAAATCTAAGTGTTATTAGTAGTATTATTAATAAAATTCCTAACTTTGATATAAATAAAATTCCATTAGATGATAAAATGGTTTATAAAATGTTTTGTGATGCCGATACGGATGGGATTTTTCAATTTGAAACATCGGCATTTAAAAGTATGCTTATTAAATATCGCCCTCAAAATTTTAATGAATTAGTGGCATCCATTGCCCTTGTTCGTCCCGGCCCTAGTGCTGAGTTAGAAACATATATTAAAAGAAAAAATAAAAAAGAAAATATTACTTATTATCATCAAGATTTAAAACCGATTTTAGAAGAAACTTATGGGGTAATAGTCTATCAAGAACAAGTCATTAGTATCTTAGTTAAAATGGCATCATTTACTTATGCTGAAGCAGATAACATTAGAAGAGCAATGGCTAAAAAGAAAATGGATATTATTTTAAAACAAAAAGATGAGTTTATTAAAAGAAGTTTAAAAAATGGATATGCTGAAAATTTAGTTAATACTATTTTTGACCATATTTTAAAATTTGCATCTTATGGTTTTAATAAAGCTCATTCAGTCTCTTATGCCATTATTTCTTATCAAATGGCTTATTTAAAAGTTCACTATAAAGCTCTATTTATCTTTGAGCAATTAGATAGTGTTATAGGAAGCGCAGAAAAAGTAAAAAAATATTTAGCTTATTTAAAACAAAATAATATTAAAATAAATCCTGTTAATATTAATTTATCAAATGAATTCTTTACTTTAAAAGATAATAATTTATATTTACCATTTAAATTAATTAAGAATATTAAAAGCGAATTAATAAATAATCTTATGGAAGAAAGAAATAAAAATGGCATATATTTAGATGTTTATGACTTTTTCAAAAGAACTACTAATTTTATTAATAAAAATGAATATATAATGTTAATTAATGCTGGATGTTTAAATGATTTTGAATTTAATAGTAAAACATTAATAGTTAATTTAGATGAATTTATTAATTATGGTAATTTATATAATGATTTAGGAGAATATGCTTTGATACCCAATATTAATAAACTAACAGATTATGATAATGCGGAAAAAAGAGTTAATGAAATAAATAGTTATGGTTTTTATATCAGTAATCATCCCGCCAGTAAAGAAATTTCTTCTAATGTTATGAAATTAAATAAAATATCAGAAAATGCTTTTAAGAATGTTTATCTTTATGTTATGATAGAAGATATAAAAAGAATAAAAACGAAAAAAAATGAAGATATGGCATTTATTTTAGCTAGTGATGAAACCGGTGAAGGCGATTTAACAATATTTCCTAAAAATTTTTATTTGCTAAAAGATTTAAATAAAAATGATATTATCAAAGTTTGGGGAATGGTTAGTAAAAGATTTGCTAAATACAATATTGTAGTTAACAAAATCGAAAAGGAGTAAAGGTATGGAAGAAGTAAAAAGATTTTTAAATAGTATTAATTTTAAATATGATGATAATTTTGCTAATTCAGAAATATTAAAAGTAGTTTTTAATAAAGAAACTAAACTATATACAGTTTATTTAAAGTGTGCAAATGTTTTAAATTATGAATTAGTTAATGAATTATTTTTAAAGGCTAAAAAAGGCATTAATGGTCTTGATAAATGTTTTATTGTACTAAGTTATGATAAGATAAGTGATGATGATATAGGCCTTTATTTTAATCGGATTTTAAATGATATCATCTTTGAACATCCTTCACTTATGTGTTTAGAAAAATGTTTTAAGGAAGTAATAGATAAAGTTATTTATGTGGAAGTAGCATCAGATAATGAAGTAGATTTATTTAATAATATTATTAATGATATTAAAATTAGTTTAAGTAATTATGGTATTTTAGTGAGTGATATTGATATTAAAGTAAGTGAAGAAAAAAAAGCTGAATTAAAAGAAGATTTAGAATTGCGAAAAGAAGTAAAACAAGAAGTTAAAGAAGAAAGTCCGGTTATATTTGGTTTTCATAAAGATGGTAATGTAACGGCCATAAAAAATATTTTAGGTGAACAAAAAGGGGTAATTATTGAAGCCTATGTTTTTGGTATTGATAATAGTGAAAGAAAAGGTCAAAAGGGAACAGCCTATATTACTAATTTAAAAGTTAGTGATAAAACTGATAGTTATCCAGTTAAGTTTGTTAGATTTAAAAAAGAAGAGTATGACCAAATAGTTAAAGGGGTAAAACTTAATAAATGGTATCGAATTGTTGGTAATGTAGAAATGGATAATTATTCTAAGCAAATGCTTTTAAATGGCTTATCAATTGAAGCAATTAAAAGTAAAGATGATTTAATTACCGATGATGAAGAAGAAAAAAGGGTAGAGTTACATACCCATACAATGATGAGTGCAATGGATGGAGTAATTGATGCTAAAGCTTTAGTTAAATTTGCTTATGGTCTTGGACACAGAGCTGTTGCTGTTACCGATCACGATTGCTTACAAAGTTATCCTGATTTATATCATACAGTTTGTGATATTAATAAAGGAATTCAAAAAGAAGAAGATAAATTTAAAGTTATTTATGGGGCCGAAATGAGTATCGTAAATAATGAAAATGATTTAATATTTAATTTAAAAGATTATGATTTACTTAATACGGAGTTTGTGGTTTTTGATACGGAAACAACGGGATTTACGCCTTTTAAAGATCAAATTATTGAAATTGGAGCTGTCAAAATTAAAAATGGAGTGGTAACTAGTCGATTTGATGAATTAATTGATCCAAAAAGAAAATTACCAGAGAAAATTGTTGAACTTACTAATATTACGGATGAAATGTTACAAGGAAAAGATAGTGAAGAAAATGTTACAAAAAGATTTTTAGAATTTATTGGTGATGCTCCTTTAGTAGCTCATAATGCTAAATTTGATATTGGTTTTATCAGCGCTGCCTTAAGTAAGTATAACTTAGGGGAATTTAAAAATACAGTTGTTGATACAATGAGTATGGCAAGAACTTTGTATCCAGAGTGGAAGAATCATAAATTATCAACCTTGGTAAGGCAATTAGATGTTCCTTGGGATGAATCAGCTCACCATCGGGCCGATTATGATAGCGAAGGTACCGCGATTGGTTTTTATAAAATGTGTAAAGTTTTAAGTAATCGAAATATTGAAACAACAGTAAAATTAGCTAATTCTATTAATAAAGATGAACTTCTTAAGTTTTTACGGCCTTTTCATATGTCAATTCTAGTGCAAAATAAAGTGGGATTAAAAAACTTATTTAAATTAGTTAGTTTTGCTAATACTAAATATTTATATAAAGGGGACCAACCTAAATTACCAAGAGAAGAGTTAGTTAGTCATCGGGAAGGATTACTTTTTGGTAGTGGTTGTGTTAATGGAGAAATCTTTGAATCAGCATTTACTAAAGAAGATGAAGAACTAGCTAAAATGATGCAATTTTATGATTATATTGAAGTTCAACCACCAGAGACTTATTCTTTTCTATGCGATTTAGAATCAAGTAGTATTAAAAATATGGGTGATATTTATACCCAAATTAAAAGAATTGTTAAAGTAGCTGAAGAAGCGGGAGTTTTAGTATGTGCCACTAGTGATGCGCATCATTTATTAAGAGAAGATAAAATATATCGTGATATTATTATTAATCAAAAATTCAATGGTAAACTTCATCCTTTAAATAGAAGAGGAATAACTCCTCCGGATATGCATTTTTATACCACCAAAGAAATGCTTGATGCTTTTTCCTTTCTAGGTAGTGAAAAAGCTAAAGAAATAGTTGTAACTAACCCTAATATTATTGCTGATCGTTGTGAAATAGTCGAGGTTATTATTGAAACCGGGGGTGTACCTTTTTCACCTAAAATTGATAACTCTAAAGAAATAGTTGAAGAAATGGTTTATAGTAAAGCTAAAGATTGGTATGGAGATCCTCTTCCTGATAATATAAAAGACCGCATAGAACAAGAATTAAAAGGTATTATTGGTGGTGGCTTTGACGTTATTTATTTAATTGCTCAAAAGTTAGTTAAGAAGAGTAATGATGATGGTTTTTTAGTGGGATCCCGTGGATCAGTTGGTTCTTCATTTGTTGCAACAATGATGGGGATAACGGAGGTTAATCCTCTTCCTAGTCATTATCGTTGTCCAAAATGTAAACATTCTATTTTTAAAGATGAAAATGGCGAAGATTTAGCTATAAAATATGGAATTGGTTTTGATCTTCCTGATAAAAATTGCCCTAAATGTGGCGAAAAAATGATTAAAGATGGGGAAGATATGCCCTTTGCTACTTTCCTTGGTTTTAATGCTGATAAAGTACCAGATATCGATCTTAACTTTTCCGATTTAAATCAAGCGGCGGCGCACGAATATACAAAAGTATTATTTGGTGAAGATAATGTGTATCGAGCTGGAACAATTGGAACAGTGGCTGAGAAAACAGCTTATGGTTTTGTTAAAGGTTATTGTGAAGAAAAAAATATTATAATGCGTAATATTGAGATTGAAAGATTAGCCCGAGGTTGTGTTGGGGTTAAAAGAACAACCGGTCAACATCCAGGTGGTATTGTTGTTATCCCAGGTTATATGGATGTTTATGATTTTACCCCTTATCAATATCCGGCTGAAAATACTGACGCATCTTGGCGAACTACCCATTTTGATTACCACGCCATTGATCAAGACGTTTTAAAACTAGATATCTTAGGTCATACCGACCCGACTCAACTTAGAATGCTTCAGGATTTAACAGGGATAGATGTTAAAACGGTTCCTTTTGATGATAAAGCTACAATGGGGCTCTTTTTATCACCTGAACCCCTTGGGGTAACAAAAGAACAAATTATGAATGATACGGGAACTTTAGGTGTTCCGGAATTTGGAACGCCATTTACAATAGGAATGCTTAAAGATACCAAGCCAACAACCTTTGGTGAACTTATTAAAATATCAGGTCTTTCACATGGTACGGATGTTTGGCTTGGTAATGCCCAAGAGTTAATTAGAAAAGGGGTTGTTCCATTTAAAGAAGTTATTGGGTGTCGTGATGACATTATGGTTTTCCTTATTCAATGTGGAATGGAACCAATTAAAGCATTTAAAATAATGGAATTTGTTAGAAAAGGCAAAGCAAGTAAAGATCCAGAAGGTTGGGTCGCTCATAAAGAAACAATGAAAAATGCCGGTATACCGGACTGGTATATTGAATCTTGTGAAAAAATAAAATATATGTTCCCTAAAGCTCACGCCGCAGCATATGTTATGAGTGCTTTTCGAATTGCTTATTTCAAAGTTCACTATCCAGCTGAGTATTATGCCTCTTATTTTTCTACTCGTTTTGATATCTTTGAAGTTGAAACAATGATTAAAGGATACGATGCGATTAAAGCAAGAATAAATGAAATTATCGGTAAAGGTTATGAAGCAACCAGCAGGGAAACTGAATTATTAGAAACTTTAAAATTGGCTTTAGAAGCAACTGCTAGAGGTTTTAAATTTGGTAACATTGATATTAAGAAAAGTGAAGCTAAAAATTATGTTATTGCGGATGATGGGGTAACTTTAATTTCTCCTTTTAGTGCTTTAGAAGGTTTAGGTGGGGCAGTTGCTAACCAAATAATTGAAGAGCGAAATAAAAAAGAATTTTTCTGTGTTGAAGATTTTCAAGAAAGAGGCAAAGTTAACACTTCAACAATGGATAAACTAAGAAGCTTGGGAGTTTTTAACAATATGCCAGAATCAGCTCAACTAAGTTTATTTTAAGAAAATTAATTCTTTACATAAGCGTTATTTTGTGTTTTAATTTTATTAGGTAGTGATAGAATGAAGAAGATATTTATAATCGTGGCTTTATTATTAATTAATATTAGTATTGTTAATGCTAAGAATGTTAATGTTAATGATTTAAGCGAAAGCTTAAAATATAATGAATATAATAATTTATATAATGTCACATCTAAGATAGATGAAGATAAATTAATCGTTAATAATAATGGTAAAGTTATCGAATTTAATATTAATAATAATGTTTTAACAAGAAAAGAAACTTATAATAAAAATGATATCGAAATAGCTAAAGATATGTACATATATTTAAGTATTAATAAAATAGTAGCTAGTTTAAAAGGTTATTCTAATAAAGATATTGAATATTTCTTAACTAGTTTACAAGATGCTTCTTTAAATAAAAACGGCTATGAATTAAAAAGAAGATATATAAATAATGAAGTAGAATTAACTTATACAATTGATTTAAATAATTTTAAATTAAGATATGAATATAATGATGAACCAATGCCAGAAGTAGTTATCAAAGAGGTAAATAAAGATAGTGTTTTATTACAAGTTTTAAGTAGTGTTAATAAAGTTGTTGATATTTATAGAAGTACAGATAATAAAAATTATGAATATTTAACTTCTTTAGAAATTAGTGATGGTACTTCTTCATTATATATAGATGATAATTTAGATAGTAGCAAATATTTTTATAAAGCAGTTGTTGCTAAGTCTAATAATTATAGTTTAGTAAAAGAGGTTACTCTAAAAAATAATGTAAGCGATAAAAGATATGTAGATGAAAAGACGGAAAACCCGCTTACGGGAGAAAAAGAATTTATCGGAGTTTCTTTACTTATCATAATTGCTATAATAGGAATAATAAATAATATTAATTTAAAAAAGAAAGTTTATAGATAAATTTTCTTTTTTTCAAAATAAGGAGGTAATTTATGGCTAATTTAATTTTTAAACATAGTGCAATGAATGGTGGCAAAACAATTAACATTTTACAAACTGTTTACAGTTATGAAGAAAAAAATTTTAAAATTGTTGTTATCAAAAGTGAAAGAGATACCAAAGGAAATGATAAAATAATATCACGAAATGGTAATAATAGAAAAGTTGATATTTTACTTAAAGAAGATGAATCTTTATTAACGGAAGATAACTATAAAATATATTATACAGCTAAATTAATTTTAGTTGATGAAGTCGAACTTTTAAATCAAGAACAAATTAAAGAATTATGGATGATTGCTCATTTAATAAATATTCCCATTATTTGTTATGGCCTTCGAAGTAATTTTAGTGGAGAAATATTTAGTGATGGAATAGCCCAACTTTTTGCTTGTGCGGATATTATTGAAGAAATTGGTGGCAGTAGTGTTTGTTCTTGTGGTAATAGGGCTATTTTTAATGCTCGTAAAGAAAATGACAAATTTACAGATGTTGGCGAAGTTGTTGTCATAGATGATGGTACTAATAAAAATTATGAATATGTACCTTTATGTTCTGACTGTTATTTAAAATATGTTAAAATAAATAGTAAAGAAGCAAAAGAGTTAACTAATCTAGTTGAAAAAATTAAATAATCATATATTATAATGGGGGTTTAAATGAAAAAAGATTTATTTGCCTATTTTAATATAGATGATATATTAACAATTGGTAGTAACATTAATTTTATTAAAATAAAAGAAAAATATTATATATTTTTAGGAAATATAATTATTAAAGAAGACGGGATAGTTAATACTTTACTTGAGTTATGTTATTTTTTAAATATTAATTATAATCTAAAAGAAGATGATTTATTTATTAATGTTTTAAAAGATTATTTAAATGTTTTATTAATACCTAACGTTTTAGATGAACAAACGTCTATTATTTTAAACAAATATTTAAATTATATACCAGAAGAATTATTAGAAGAAATGAAAAATACTTTAATTTATTTAAGTAGTTTAGATAACGAATTATTTAATAAAGAAATAAAAGTAGCAAGTGCCAAAATAAT
The DNA here is from genome assembly GCA_947624505.1 of uncultured Bacilli bacterium. Classification (GTDB taxonomy): domain Bacteria; phylum Bacillota_I; class Bacilli_A; order RF39; family UBA660; genus SIG200. The sequence goes on from CANQKO010000014.1 coordinate 19,577, forward strand.
AGATTATTGTGAAAGCAAAGATATTATTATGATGCAAAAGAGTGTTGATGTTATTTATGTTTCGAAATATGTTCTTTCTAAATTAAAATTTAGTGTTACTAAAGAAGAATTACAAGCAATTTTAATTTATATTAATCAAAAATTTTTAGAAGATAATTTGTTATTATTTCCTAATGATATTATAAAAAATGATGAAAGAGAATATATAAAAGAAGTGGATGAATATTATAAAGCTTATGGTAGTTCATTAATAATACCTTTATATAATCGGAATTTAATTTCTTTAAATATCTCATCCTCTTATTTAGAATTATTAGATAAAATAATTAATGATTTAAATAATAAGGGAAAAATATTAAAAAGGTAATTGATAATTAAAAATTTATATTATATAATTTACTTATACAAGCGATGATGGGGTGGAAACCTGGAGCTATATGATAAGGAGATTTCTTCTAGAAATAATTAGGGTGGAACCGTGGGTTATGCTCACCCCTAAAGCTTTTTTAGAAGTTTTTTCGTATTAAGGAGGAATATTTATGGAAAAATTAACAATGGATGAATTAGTTAATTATACTAAAACTTATGGTTTTATTTATAGTGGTAGTGAAATTTATGGGGGACTTGCTAATGCTTGGGATTATGGTCCTTTAGGAGTATTACTTAAACAAAATGTTAAGAACCTTTGGTGGAAAAAATTTGTACAAGAATGTCCCTATAATTATGGGCTTGATTCAGCAATTTTAATGAACCCTAAAGTTTGGGTAGCATCAGGACATGTTGCTTCTTTTGCTGATCCACTTATTGATTGTAAACATTGTAAAAGTAGATATCGGGCTGATAAATTAATTGAAGATGCTACTAAGGGTGGGGTAAGTGTTGATGGTTTATCTGATAGTGAACTTATTAAATATATTAAAGATAATAATATTACTTGTCCTAAATGTGGAAGTAATGATTTTACGGATATTAGAAAATTTAATTTGCTTTTTGAAACAAGTCAAGGGGTAACAGAAGATGCTAAAAGTAAAATTTATTTAAGAGGAGAAACAGCTCAAGGAATCTTTGTTAACTTTAAAAATGTGGAAAGAAGTATGCGGGCGAAGATTCCATTTGGTATTGCGCAATATGGTAAGAGTTTTCGAAACGAAATAACACCAGGTAATTTTATTTTTAGAACGAGAGAATTTGAACAAATGGAATTAGAATTTTTCTGTAAACCAGGTACTGATTTAGAATGGTTTGGTTTTTGGAAAAATTATTGTATTGATTTTTTGAAATTATTAGGTATAAAAGAAGAAAACTTAAGATATCGTGATCACTCCAAAGAAGAATTGTCATTTTATAGTAAAGCAACCACAGATATAGAATATAATTTTCCTTTTGGTTGGGGTGAATTATGGGGAATTGCTGATCGGACTGATTATGATTTAAATACCCATATGACACATTCTGGTGAAGATTTAAGATATCTTGATCCTTTAACTAATGAGAAATATTTGCCTTATGTTATTGAACCATCACTTGGTGTTGATCGTCTTATTTTAACGCTTTTAGCTGATAGTTATCATAAAGAGTTAGTAGATGATGAAGAAAGATTAGTTTTAAAAATTCATCCGGCTTTAGCGCCGATTAAAGCGACTATCTTACCTTTAGTTAAAAAAATTCATAGTGAAAAAGCTAATGATATATATGTAAATTTATGTAAACATTTCCCTTGTTCATTTGATGATGCCGGTAGTATTGGTAAAAGATATCGCCGCTGTGATGCCGTTGGAACTCCTTTTGTTATAACAGTTGATGATGAAACTCTAAATAAAGGAACAGTTACCATAAGACTTAGAGATACAATGGAACAAATTACTTTATCAATTGAGGAAATAAAAGATTATATTGAAAGTAAAATAGTCTTGTAAATTTTCTTATTCTTTGATAGAATTAAAGAGTAAATTAAAAGGATAAAGATGGAGGATAATTATGGCATTTAGTAAGTTTAAAGATTTATTTAAAAATGATGAAGAAGTAGATATTGTAGGAACGGAAGATGAATATTACAAAGTATCTGAAGCTGATGCCTTAAGAGAAGCATCTTCTAGTGGTAGTAAAATGGTTTTATTAGAACCAAGAAGTGTATCAGAAGCTCAAGCTATTGCTGATCACTTAAAAAGTCGTAATAGTGTTGTTGTTAATTTAAAAAGAGTTACAAGTCCCCAAGCTAAGAGAATTATTGATTTTCTAAGTGGCTGTATTTATGCCATTGGTGGGGGAATGCAAAAAATTGGGGTTGGTATTTATTTATGTACGCCAAAAAATGTTAATGTTCAAGGACAAATTACGGAAGATAGTGATAAAGGAAAGACCAATCAAGAAGACGAATTAGAATGGTAAAATAAGTTAGGCTGTGGTTTAAGTGAGAAAATTTAATAATAGTTTTCCAGGTTATAACAAAAATGAAGTTAATTCTTTTGTGCAAAATGTAACAACTGAATATGAAAGTATGCTTAATAATTTAAAAAAGCGTGATCAAGAAATTGAAAGTTTAAAAAAGGAATTAACGCATTATAAAGATTTAGAAAGCACTTTAAATAGAGCTATTTTAATCGCGGAAGAATCTAGTCATAATATTAAGAAAAGTGCGATTGATGAAAGTAAAATAATTATTGAAGATGCTAAAAAGAATGCTTCAAGAATTATTAATAATGCTTTAATTAAAACGGAAGAATTAGAAAAAGCAGCGAATAACTTAAAAAGACAAGTAGCAAGTTATAAAAGAAAATATAAAGATTATCTTGTTACGGAATTAGAAGAAATTGAAAAATTTGATGTAGATAATTAAGTGTACTAAAGATACACTTTTTCTTTACTAAATAAAAAAATAATAGTATACTTTTAAGTAGAATATAATATATGGAGGTAAATTTATGAAAATAAGAATAATAAGTGCGGTAATTGCTCTAGCGGTAATTATTCCCTTAATTATTATTGGAGGTATTCCTTTTGCCTTTGCTTGTGGAATTTTAGCAGTGCTTGGATTTAAAGAAATAATTGATTTAAAGAAATCACATCAATCATATCCCAATGTTGTAAAAGTATTAGGAATGTTTTCTTTAATTTATTTAATATTAGTAAATTATCAAAGATCAATAATGACTTATAATGCTATTTTAGTGCCTTTAGTTCTTATATTATTACCAACAATATTTTATAAAAAAGATCAATATAAAACTAATGATGCTTTATTTTTACTAGGTTCTATTTATTTAATTGGTTTATTTTTTAATTTATTAATTACAATTAGAAATGTTAATGTTAATGTTTTAGTTTATTTATTAAGTATCTCTATTTTAACTGATACATTTGCTTATGCAGTAGGAATGTTAATAGGTAAACATAAGATGACGAAGATAAGTCCAAATAAATCTTGGGAAGGTTTCTTTGCAGGTTTAATTGGAGGATCGGCATGTGGAATGATTGTTTATGCTAGTTTAGTAGCTAAATTAGATATAAAAATAGCTCTTGTTACTATTTTATTATCTATAGTAGGTCAACTTGGAGATTTATTCTACAGTAAAGTAAAAAGAGAAAATGAAATAAAAGATTTTTCTAATATAATGCCTGGACATGGCGGTATCTTAGATCGCGTTGATAGTTTAAGTTTTATTGTTTTTGTTTATATAATATTGCTTTGGAACATATAGAAAGAGAGTACAATTATGTGGATAGTCACTTTATTAATTTTTATCTTTATCTTAGGAATTATTGTTTTAGTTCACGAACTAGGACATTTTCTTTGGGCTAGACATTTTGGTGTTCATATTTATGAATTTTCCATTGGAATGGGGCCGGTTATTTATACTAAAGTTAGTAAAAAAGATGGTATAAAATATAATATAAGAGCTCTACCTATTGGTGGATTTGTTGCAATGGCCGGGGAAGTTTATGAAGATGATAAAGAAGTACCTAAAGATAAGTGCTTATGTAATAAACCAATCTGGCAAAGAATTATTGTAATGGCTGCTGGGGTAATGAATAATTTTATTCTCGCCATTCTTTTACTTTTTATTACCTTTTTGATTTGGGGTAGTACAACATCTAGTAATAAAATAGCTATTGTTGAGAAAAATTCTGTTTTTGATCTCGCTGGTATAAAAGAAGGCGATAAAATAATAGCTATTGATGGTAAAAAAGTTTATAGTATGTATCAAATTCAAACGAGATTAGCGTTTAAAAGTAAAGATGGATCTTATACTTTTACTATTGCGGATGCAAATGGTAAAACCAAAGATTATAAATTGAAAAAAGAATGTTTAAAAGATGATGAAGGCAATTGTGTTAAGCAAGATGGTGAAGATGTGATGATGTATGGCTTTAATACCAATGCTTTAGAAAAAGGTTTCTTTAATGCCTTAAAAAATGCTTTTATTAAATTTGGTGATTTAATCTATACAATGCTTATTACTTTAGGTAATTTAATAACTGGTCATTTATCTATCGATAATTTATCTGGACCGGTAGGTATATATGAAGCAGTTGGTAGTAATGTTGTTGGTTTTAGTTTTACTGATGTTATTTATAATGTTTTATCATTAATATCTCTTTTAAGTATTAATGTTGGTTTAGTAAACATTTTACCATTCCCAGCATTTGATGGAGGACATATTTTATTCTTAATTATTGAAAAGATTAAGGGTAGTCCAGTTAATCAAAAATTTGAAAATTTATGTCATACAATTGGTTTTATTTTATTAATGTTATTAATTGTTGTTGTAACATTCAATGATATCATTAGATTCTTTTAAAGTTTTATAGAGGTGGTTGCAAAGATGAAAAGAGTTATTTATTTTATATTAGGGATTATGCTTTTATTACCAATTGGTAAAGTTAATGCTAAAATTTTAACGATTGAAGAAGTGGTTTCTACTTTTAGTGAAACCCCACAAATAAAAGAATTAAATGATCTTGGTTCTAAAATAGAAGCTAAATATAATAGTGCTAAAAAAACTATAGATGTTTATGCTCAAGATAGTGAGAATTCCGAATCAGAAATAATAGCTTCTTTTGTTTATAATAGTAGTGATAATTATTTAGAATTAAATAAAAGAGATTATGTTGTAACTGAAGATAATTTGTTTGAAGGCTTTTATGATGCTTTAGGAATGATTGGCATCATTGAATCAGTTTTTATTCAAAGTGGTTATAACAATTTAACCATAAAAGAAAGTGATTATAGTAATACTTATGATACTTATGGATTGCAACTTGAAACTGAGCATTATGATTTTAGTGGCAATGAAGAGTCTGGTAGTTGGAATATTAGTGGAGACGCCATAAAGTATTTTAAGATTTCCCTTGATACCGATAAGATTACTAAATTAGTTAAAGATTATGGTGAAGATATCGAAAAAGAAGAAGAAAAATCAACCTTAGTACCAACGTTAGAATTAAAGGAAATAACAAGTAATTCTGCATCTCTTCATCCCGAAGTAAAAAATATAGTAAATTCAGATAAAGAAGTTAGTTGTCATATATATCGTTCATTAGAAAAAGATGGCGATTATGAAAAAGTTTCAAAAACAGCCATAAATTGTTTAGATCCTGATGCTTTATTTGTTGATACTAACTTAAAAAGTAATACCACTTATTATTATAAAGCTATAGTTACTAACAAAGATACATATAGTAATATAATTGAAGTTAAAACTAGTGATACTTCAATGGGAAATATTACCACTAATCCTGATACGGGTATTACATCACCTCTAATCTTAGGAATAACATTATTAATTGGTATTTTACTTTTTAACTTGATATTAAAGAATAAAAAAGGAATAAAGAAAATATAGAGTAACACTTAGGTGTTGCTTTTCTTTTGATATTTTATATAATAAAAGTATGAAAGATGAATTAAGAAAAAAGTATTTAAAAATAAGAAGAAATATAAATGGAAGAAAAATTAAAGACGAAGAAATATTTAATTTAGTAATTAATAACGAATATGTTAAAAAGGCCAAATTAATATTAATATATGTATCTTTTAATAATGAAGTTGATACTATTAAACTAATTAATTACTTTTTAAAATCCAAGCAAGTTGCAGTACCTAAAATAGTTAATGGGAAAATGTCTTTTTATTATATAGATAGTTTAACTGAACTTAAGAAAGGTTATTTTAATATTTTAGAGCCCACTACCAATAAAGAGGTTTTAAATTATGATAATTGTGTTTGTCTTACACCCGGAATTTGTTTTTCTTCTGATGGTAAAAGAATTGGTTATGGGAAAGGCTATTATGATCGATTTTTTCAAAGTAATAATGTTTATCGGATAGGTCTTACTTATAAAGAATGTTTAGATGATAAGATAGAAATTAATAATTATGATCAAAAAGTTAATGAAGTAATTTATAAATGATGTTATAATATAGGTGTTCTTGTAGCTCAGTTGGATAGAGCGTACGCCTCCGACGCGTAAGGCCAAGGGTTCGATTCCCTTCAAGAACACCATATTGATATCTACCTTGAATTAACAAGGCTTAGAAAAACTATTTTCATCAAATGAAAGTAGTTTTCTTTTTAATAAATTTATAAACGCATCATATTTAATGTAAATTATTATTTTAACAAGTCAAATGACTTGTTTTTAAGTGACTAAAGGCCTATATTCTGATATAAT
>CANQKO010000015.1 GCA_947624505.1 uncultured Bacilli bacterium
CAAGTGACATATATTACATTAGTTTTGAGACATTTTCAAATACTAACACTTAAGACATTATCATATACTAAGCATAATTAAAGGTATATTTAATAAGTAGAGCCCTTGATTTTAAGTATTATTAGTAGTATAATACAATTTTTGGAAACAGGGGATTATTGTGAAGAAAGGTAATAGTAAAAAAGATATCTACCCATTTGCAAATGATGATATTAAACTTTTAAATGAGTATATTAATACTTATTTACATTATGAAGAAGATACTTACTTTATTTTAGAAGAATTAGAAGAGTTAGCTTACTTTATGATCGATAATATTAAAGATATCAATTATTCTCTTATATCAAGTATCGTATATGATAATAATTTACTTAATCGATTACTTAAAAATATAATAAGTAATAAAGAAAAATTAGATTTAGATAATGAAATAGTTGAAATGATGATTAATGCTTACGAAGAGGGAAGAGAAGATTTAGAAGATTATTTTTATCAAAATAAATACCCAATTCAAAATATAGATGACAAAATAGTCAAAAAATATATGGATGTTGTTTTTAATCTTGCTAAGAAATGGGCTAATTTAGGGAATATCCCAAAAAATGAGTTAATTGAAGAAGGATTGGCTTATTTATTTGCAAGAATATATCAAAATGGGGAATATTTACAAAATAATCGAGGAACATATTCTAGAATTTATGTCCGGATCGATTATTTATTGCATCAATATGCTAAAAATATGGCATATCCCAAAACATTAGCTATTTCCACTCTTCCCGATGATACCTTTTTAATCGATACAGAAGAAGATGATATAATAAGAAAGACTATTGATGTTTGGCCTTTAATAAATGTTTTAAGTCCTAGGGAAAAAGAATTTTTTAATTATTTTTTTGGCTTTAATAATAATGATTTAACTGGAGAAGAGTTAGCTAAAAAAAATCATATATCAAGCACCAGAGTTTATCAAATAATTAACCGAGGTATAGCTAAAATCAAAGGAGAAGAGATTTTAGAAAATTATATAGACTTTTTAGATAATCCCGATGAAGGCAAGGATTTAGTGAAAGAATATCAAAGAATAAGAAAAATAATGTATTAATAATATATAAAGTAGGCCAAACAATTTGGGGTGAAATAATTGACAAGTATGAATATTTTTGGTAAAATTTATTTGTTTTAAGTCATTTCGGGAAAAACCGCTCTAAAAAGGTTATAAGAACTAATTAGTCACCTTAAAGGCGCGACTTAAAAAATTTAATAGGAGGTATGAAATGAAAGCTATTTTTACTACAGGTGGAAAACAATATTATGTATCTGAAGGCGATGTTATTTACGTTGAAAAATTAGATGCCGAAGTTGGTAGTACTGTTACATTTGATGAAGTTTTATTTGTTGATGGCGTTGCAGGTAATCCAACTGTTAAAGGTGCAAAAGTTGAATGTACAGTTGACAAACAAGGCAAAAACAAAAAAATTATTGTTTTCAAATATAGACCTAAAAAGAAATATCGTAAAAAACAAGGTCATAGACAACCATATACAAAACTTACTGTTACAAAAATTAGTAAATAATGATGATTAAAGTAGAGTTTAGGAAAGATAATATTATAGTTAGTGGACATGCTAATTATAAAGAATATGGTAATGATATTGTTTGTGCTAGTGTATCAAGTATTATTTATACAACCATTAATGGTATCTTAAATATTAATAAAGAGGCTATTAAATTTACTGATAATGATATATTAGAAATAAATATTTTAAGTAATGATGAAATAACTATTAAACTTATTAATAATATGTTAGAGTTACTTAAAGATTTAGAAAGACAATATCCTAAAAATATTATAGTAAAGGAGAAATAAAGATGTTATTTATTAAATTAAATATCCAAAGATTTGCTCATAAAAAAGGCCAATCATCAACTGATAATGGTCGTGATTCTAGAGGCCGCAGATTAGGAGCAAAATTATCGGATGGACAAACTTGTACTGCTGGAGCTATTATCTATCGTCAAAGAGGAACCAAGATTTATCCTGGAAATAATGTAGGAATGGGAAAAGATCATACATTATTTAGTAAAATAGATGGTATTGTTAAATACGAAAGAGCAGGAAAAGATAAAAAGAAAGTAAGCGTTTACGAAGCAAAGTAAATGCTTTTTTTATATTTAAATTTTATAATTCCTATGTTATAATAATTTATAGTACGAGGGTGATTAGTGATGAAGAAATTGTTATCTTTATTTATTTTTAGTCTATTGGTAGTATTACCCGTTAAAACTATGGCTATCAGTTGTATTAAAAATGATTATCAAGCTGATGTAATTGTCAAGAAAAACGAAATCAATGTGGGAGAAGAAGAATATATTTCCGTAAGTAGCAAAAACTTTTTAAAACTAGAATATACATTTGATCAAGAAGGTATTGTGGAAGTAAGTAATAATGGTCTTATTAAAGGTTTAAGTAAAGGAGAAGCTAACATTTTAGTAACGATTAACTTTCTTTTAAATAATGAAATCGTCGAAAGTTGTACGACGAGTATTCCAATTAAAGTATCATCCCCAATAAATACTTTAAAAAGTTTAAATATTAAAGAAATGCCTTTAGAAAACTTTAGTCCTAATGTTTATAGTTATGAAATCACTTTACCATATAAATATGATGTTATAAATATTGAAGGTGAAGCTAGTAGTGAAGGGGCTAATGTAAGTGGTTTAGGAGAAAAAAAATTAAATGTTGGCTTAAATGAATTTAAAATTTTAGTTTCATCAGGGGAAGAGGGAGGAATTACCTATACACTTGCTATATTTAGAGAAGAAGCTAGTAATGATACAACACTAAAAAGTTTATTAGTTGAAGGCTTTATCATAAATCCCAGTTTTGATCCTAACATTCATAATTATATGTTAGATGTTCCTAAAGATGTTAGTAGCGTTACTGTAAGAGCAAATGCCAATGATCTAAAAGCCAAAGTAAGTGGAACAGGAAAACAAATATTAAATACTGGTAAAAATATTGTCACAATTACCGTTTTAGGAGAAAATGGTGATATTAGTAATTATAAAATAGAAATTAATAAAAATAAGGGTAGTAGTGCACTTACTGACTTAAGTGTTACGGGTTATAAATTAGATAAAAACTTTCAAAGTGATATCTATATCTATTCATTAAACGTTAAAAACAAAGTTAAACATATTAATATAAATGCTAAAGCAAATGAAGATGATCAAATAGAGATATTATCTGATGGTAATTTAACAGTTGGTAAAAATGAGATTTTAATTAGAGTAACTAGTGAAGATAAAACCACTACTACTTATAAATTAATTGTTAATAGAGCGGAAAAAAGCAATATATTTAATAGTAGTACTTTTATTATCATATTATTTATTATTTTTGTTGTTTTAATAATATTTACCACAGTATTAATTATTATCTTTATTAAAAGAAATAAAAAGACAAATGTAAAAATTAAGAAAAATAGGAAGTGATATAATGTTTGGAAAAATACTTTATATAAGTGATAATATTGCCAATGTTGAAAATAAAATGAGTAGTGATGTAGTAGCGGATTTAATGAATGTTAATGTTATTTTTGAAGCGCCCAATCAAAGAATTTTAGGAGAAGTAGTAGAACTTAATGATGATATAATTAAAATAAGATTTTTAGGTGAATATCAAGGCAAGCGATTTTTAAATGGTGTTTTAAGAAAACCTTTACTTAGTTCAAGCATTAGAGTTATTAATGGCGAAGAATTAATGGAATTAGTTGGTTCCTATAATGCTTCCTCATTCATCCTAGGAGATTCGGCTATTTACAAAAATTTTAAAGTATGTCCTAATATTAATGACCTTTTTTCTAATCATTTAGCCATCTTTGGTAATTCTGGTTCTGGTAAATCTTGTGGGGTTTCAAGAATTATTCAAAATATTTTTAGCAATAATGCCGCCAACCCTGTTAATGCTAATTTATTTTTCTTTGATGCTTATGGTGAATATAAAAATGCTTTTAAAGATTTAAACAAACTTAATCCTAATTATAATTATAAATTTATTACTACAAATCCCACTGATGATACTGATTATTTATTAGATATCCCTCTGCATCTATTAAACTTAGATGACTGGGCTCTTCTTTTACAAGCTGCTAATCACTCTCAATTACCAATTATTGAAAATACTATTAAATTAGCCAAAATTTTCAGTCAAGAAAATGAAGTATCAAGAAGTCTTAAAAATCATTTAATTGCTAAAGCTCTTCTTGCTATTCTTTTTAGTAATGAAACAACCGCTAATAAGAAAAATGAAATATTTACCATTATTGAAGTATGTAATACTCCCGAATTTAATTTTAATTCTGTCATTCCCGGTGTTGGTTATCAAAGAATTTTTAGTGAATGTTTTGAAATTGACTCACATGGTAACTTTGGGGAAAGCGTTTTAATAACTGATTATATTTTAAAATATATTTTAGATGATGATACTACTTTTGAAGAACCAGAAGGGGCTTATTATACTTTAAAAGATTTTGCTAATGCTTTAGAGTTTACTTTGATTAGTGAAGGTTTCCAAAATAATGATAATTTATATAGTGATGCGATTATTTTAAAGGTTCGTCTTAATACTATTATGACTAGTAAAGTTGGTTCTTATTTTACCGGTAATAAATATATCGAAGTAGGAGAATATGTTCAATTATTAATGGATGCCAATGGTAAAAAAAGTCAAATTATTAATATTAATTTAGAAGATATCGATGATGTATATGCTAAAGTTATAGTTAAAATATTTTGTCGGCTTTTATTTGAATATTCAAAAAGCTTAGAAAAAAGAGCAAGTATTCCTTTTCATTTATTTTTAGAAGAAGCCCATAGATATATTCAAAAGGATAATGATACTTTCTTAATTGGTTATAATATTTTTGATCGTATTGCCAAAGAAGGTCGTAAATATGGCGTTTTACTTGATATAATTAGTCAAAGACCGGTAGAGATTAGTGATACCGTTATTGCTCAATGTTCAAACTTCTTAATCTTTAAAATGACACACCCTTTAGATATTAAATACATTGAAGAAATGTTACCTAATATTTCTAGTGATATCGTTGAAAAGCAAAAAGTATTACAACCAGGAACTTGTGTTGGTTTTGGAGGAGCCTTTAAAATACCAATGATTGTTAAACTAGAAATGCCAAATCCAATGCCTTATTCATCAAACTGTGATGTTTCTAATTGTTGGAGATAGATGAAATAATCTATCTTTTTTCTTTTATTTAAGGTATAATAGTTACTTAAAGAGATGAGTGATTAAATGAAAACAATGCGAATGATTGATAAAGAAATAACAACTTATCAAAATATGCTTAAAAAACTAGAAGAAGAAAAAGAAGAAAAGTATCAAAGTTACGAATATTTTCTTAGTGAGGAATTTAGTAATAAAATTTTCCTTCTTTTTGAAGAAGGGTATGATAAACATCCTGAATTAAAAGAAGAACTTAAATTATTATGTGAAATATTAGATGAATACATTTATCTTAATCAAAATTTAAGAGATGTATATTATAGAAATAATAATGAAAAAATTAAGTTATATAATTTTATTAGTCCTAATAACAAAATCTATTTATTATTAATAATTAAAGTTGGGAAAACGAAAAAAAGAGAAATTAAAACTTATGTTAGTGAAGAAATATTAAATAATAATATTATTCCTAAGTTTGAGGATTTAAAAAATTTAGTAAGAGTAATATTAAAAAATAGAGTAGATGGTATACATAAAAATATCGTTAAAAAAAGAACAGTGTAAAATATCTTAAAAGAGGTTGAATAAAAATAAAGGTATGTGGTATAATATAGGTAACCTAGGAAGGTTAAAGTTATTCATATAAAACCGACTATTTTGATATATTGGGGAACTAATTATTTAGTGGTGTTGAATGCTAACTTATTAAGTTAGAATCCTAAAACTTTATATGTGTTCTACCACCTGCGAAGAGCGGGATTTTATCAAATAACTTACCACTAGGTTTTTTAATGGAGTAATATATGTATGAGAGAATAATTAATTTAATAGGAATGGATACTTTTAAAAAAATAAATAATTGTAAAATCCTTTTAGTAGGTTGTGGGGGAGTAGGTAGTTTTGCCTTTACAGCCCTTATTAGAAGTGGATTTTTAAATATTACTGTTATTGATAAAGATAAGATAGAATTATCAAATTTAAACCGGCAATTAGTGGCTAATTTAGACACAATTGGCAAAAGTAAAGTAGATGTAGCGGTAAATATGGCTAATAATTTAAATGAAAATATTAAAATAAACGCTATTAATACTTATTTAAGTAGTGATAATATCAATATATTAGATAAAGATTATGATTATATAATTGATGCCTGTGATACCTTAAAAACGAAATTAGAACTTATTAAATGGGCGGAAGAAAATAATATTAAAATAATTACCGCTCTTGGTATGGGTAATCGTATAAATGCCTCAAAAATCAAAATAACAACACTTGCTAAAACTGCTGGTGATCCTTTAGCTAAAGTTTTAAGAAAACTAGTTAAAGAAAATCATTTAAAAGATAATGTTAAAGTATGTTTTAGTGAAGAATTACCAATAAAAAAAGGAAAAGTAGATTCTTTAATTACTTCTCCTGGAATAGCCGGTTTACTAATTGTAAATGAAATTATTAATGATTTAATTAAGCTTTCTTAATTAAAAATTTAACTAGATAACTAGGCTCTTTTTTACCTTCAACTATATCATATAATACTTTTATCAAAGGAATATCAATTCCTTTTTGTTTTAATAATTTATAAATAGATTTTAAAGTATAATAACCTTCAACTGTATTATTATTTAAATATTCTTGCCATAATTCTTTATTATTGTTACTGCCAATTAAAAAGCCAAAAGAATAATTACGACTTTTAGGGGTAGTACAAGTTAAGAGTAAATCACCAACGCCAGCAAAAGATAAGATAGTTTTCTTTTTACCCCCTAAAGCTTTAATAATATCTTTCATATCGTGTAAGGCTTCATTTATTAAAAAAGCGTTAGTGGATTCTTGGTATCCTAAGCCATTTATGATACCTGAGGCAATCGCAAAAACATTTTTAATACTACCACATAATTGAATCCCAATTATATCACTAGATTCTCTTAATTTGAGCGTATCATTAACTAGATTTTTAATAACTATTTTATTGACACTTTTATTTCCGGCAATAGCTAGAGCTACCGGATTATTATTAACTAAATCAATAGCAAAAGTAGGACCAGATATAACACTTACATTGCTAGTTTTTAAATTTCTTTTAACTATTTTAGATAATGGTAGTAAAGTATTATTATCTATGCCTTTTGAGGCAATACAAATTGGTTCTTTTTGATAATATTTTTGCATCTTTAAAGTTATATCATTAATATATTTAACTGATGTTATTAAAAAGATTAATTTTGTCTTATTTAATGCCTCTTTTAAATCATCAGTAATACTAATATTATTAGGAAAAACAATATCTTTAAAAATACTTTTTATTTGATGGGTGGCGCTAAATTCAATCATTTTATTTTGATCTTCTGTCCAAAGAGTAATGGTATTATTTTCCCTTTTAGAAAGCATTAAGGCAATTCCTAAGCTATAAGCTCCCGTCCCAATAATAGTTATTTTCATTTTTCACCTTTCATTTCTTTATGGACTTTATTTAAATTATTTTCAATGGTATTTTTTTTCGGATGATAATAATGAACATTTTTAATATTTGCGGGCAAATATTCTTGTTTTACCCAATCATTAGGGTAGTTATGTGGATACAAATAAGCTGGATTACCATTTTTTAGGTGGGCTGGAACATTACCTGTTGAACCTTTATGAATATCATTTAAAGCTTCATCTATAGCAATAATAGCGCTATTGCTTTTGGGAGATAAGGCCATTTCAATAGCAATTTCGGCAAGAGGAATTCTTGCTTCTGGTAACCCAACTTGTTCAGCAGCACTTATGGCGGCTTGTAGACGTGGGCCAATTCCTGGATTAGCAAGACCAATGTCTTCATAGGCAATAACAGATAAACGTCTATAAATACTATCTAAATCTTCAGCTTCAATAAGTCTGGCTAAATAATGGATGGTGGCATCAACATCGCTTCCCCGAATTGATTTTTGTAAAGCACTTAAAACTTCATAATGTCCATCTTCATTTTTATCAGCAAAAAAAACTGGTTTAGAATTAATTTTTTTAACTTCTTCAACTGTTATATAATGATCAAAAGAGTAGTAGGATACTTCTAAAAGATTTAGAGCACTTCTTACATCACCACTCGAAAGATTAGCAATATAATCTAAGGCATCATCGTCTATTTTAATATCATCTAAAGTATTACAGGCCCTTTTTAAAACTTTTACTATATCTTTACTTGTTAATTCTTTTAATTCAAAAATTTGACATCGACTTCTGATGGCGGGATTAATTTTATGATATGGATTACTAGTTGTAAGGCCAATTAAAATAATAGTCCCATTTTCAATATAAGGTAATAAGATATCTTGTTTATCTTTATTCATTCGGTGTATTTCATCAATAATTAAGATTAAATCACCATAAAATTTAGCTTCTTCAATGGCAGCTTCAAAATCTTCTTTTTTACTTGATGTAGCATTTAAAAACTTCGTATGCATTTGTAATTCTGTACTTAGAGCATAAGCAATGGATGTTTTACCAATTCCTGGTTTGCCATATAAAATTATGGAAAATAAATGTTTATTTTTAACTAAATTAGTAAGTACCTGTCCTTCACCAATTAAATGATCTTGGCCAACAATATCAGCTAATTTTCGAGGCCTTAAAGTATCAGCTAAAATTTTCATTATCACACCTCATTTACATATTTAATTATAACAAAGATTTGTTTTTTATTAAATAATTTATTATAATAATAGAGTAAAGAAAGTGTGGTATAATGACTTTAGAACTTGATAAGAATATTACATCTTATTTAGACTATTTAAAATATGAAAGAAAATTATCTAATAATACATATGAATCATATCGATATAATTTAATTAAAGTTAAAGATATGTTTCCCCAAAAAGATCTTACCCTTTTAACCGAAGATGATATTAGAGAATTCTTATATCAAACAAAAGAAACCAGTAAAAGTAAAGCCCATTATTTAACAGTTTTAAAATCTTTTTATGATTATTTAGTTGATACCCAAGTAATCGCTAAAAATCCCGCCGAAAATATTAAAATGCCAAAAATTGAAAAAAAATTACCTAAATATTTAACGGAAGCAGAAGTGGATGATCTTTTAAATATCAAACTTACTAAACCGATTGATTATCGTAATAAAGCAATGTTAGAGGTATTATATGCCACTGGAATGAGAGTAAGTGAACTACTTAATTTAACACTATCAGATTATAACGAGGAAGATGCAACAATTAAAGTGATGGGGAAGGGGAGTAAAGAGCGAATTATTCCAATAAGTGATATTACAATTAAATATTTAAATATGTATATTAATGAATATCGTTCTTTTATACTTAAAGATAAGATATCAACATTCCTTTTTATTAATTACAATGGCTCAAGAATGAGTAGACAAGGCTTTTTTAAAATACTTAAAACCATTTGCGATGAATGTGGGATAAAAAAAGAAATATCACCTCATACTTTAAGACATTCTTTTGCCACCCATCTCCTTAATAATGGGGCTGATTTAAGAATTATCCAAGAACTTTTAGGACATGAAAATATAACCACCACTGAAATATATTCACATTTATCTAATGAAAAATTAACCCTTGATTATCAAAAACATCCCCATTATAAAGAATAAAAAAGAAGAACCTAAAACCGTTCTTCTTTTGACAGAATAAACTATCTACTTTCGTTATTACTACGAGATTGATTATTATTTCTTCTGTTATTAGCAGAATTTCTAGAGTTATTAGCTTGTTCTCTGTTGTTTTCACGTCTGTTGTTATTTCTTGAATTAGCTTGTTCATTTCTACTCATAATTAACATCCCTCCTAAACTTATTATGGATAAATATTAGTAATTAATACTTATAAACTTATCTCTTTAATTGGCAATATATGGGTTAAAGAAAAAAGTGATTAATTATGATTAACAAGAAACCGATGCATAAGCCTAAATAAAGATATTTATGTTTTTGATAACTAATTGCTTTAGGAAGCATTTCTTCAATTGATAAAGTAATCATTATCCCCGCTACAAATAAAAGAGTAATACTAATCATTATATTAGTAATGTATTTACTTAAAAAAAGATAAGCTAAAATGGCTCCCATCGGTTCAGCCATACCTGATAAAAAAGTATTCAGTAAAGCCTTTTTTTTCGATTTAGTAGCATAATATATAGGAACAGCTATTGAGATGCCCTCAGGAATATTATGAAACATTATAGCAAGCGATAACTTTAAACCAAGTCTAACATCGCTTACACTACCTATAAAGGTCGCTATTCCTTCAGGAAAATTATGAACTATTAAAGCAAGCATACTAAGAATACCTAACTTATATAAAGAATTATTTTCTTTATTCATAATTTTATTAATAAGAAAAACTGTTAAAAAGCCAAGAAATAAAGCTGAAAAAATAATAAATAGAGACATTAATATTTTGTAAGAGTAGAGAATAGTAAAAAAAGAAGTGGGTATTAAATCAGTTATACTAATACCTATCATAATAGCAATAGAAAAGGCTAAACAAAAAGTAATAAACTTGTTGATATTTTTTTCTTTGATTTTAAAGAATATGATAATACCTCCAAGCATTGTTGACATACCAGCAATTGTTGATAAGATTAAGGCATTTAAAACACTCATAATATCACCTTACATAATTATATGCTTAAATTTTAATTAAATTAGTTAATAAAGTTGGAACTATAAAAAGAGAATAAATACCAGCAAATTTATTTTCAAAGCTATTGGTTTACATAATATACATTATGCAAACTTTATATAGTTAATTAAAATACTGAATTAATTGATATTTATTCTTATTTTTTAAAATATTTTTTGATAAGTATTACTCTTGTTATATGCCAAAAAATAAAATTCAAAAAATAAAAAATAATTTTTTTCATTTTAATTTAGCAAGGCGATATAATATCCTTATTAAATATATTAAATAAGGATATATATTAAAAGAGAGTAGAGCACTACCCTTTTACGCAAAAAAAGAAGAGTAGTCTTACTCATCTTTTGCCTTAGTTCCCGGATATTCTACCGGTTCAGAACTTACCCAATAATAAGAACCATCTTTAGCCTTTTTATAAACGTGTTTATATTTAACTCCATATTTTTCAACAAAATCATAATCAATGGTATCAATATCTTTTGGCAAATTAGTTGTACACATTTGGTTAAGATTTAATGTTGTATAGTTAAAATAACAATTATTATTAGTTACTTTAGTGAAATAATCATAGATTGTAATCGTATCATCCTTCTTCTCTGCCCTAGCAATTGATCTAAAAACCGTGATTTCATTAGTAAGAGTAATTTTCATATTTTCTGATAAGCCACAGTAATAATAACCATCTTTTAGGTAACATATATGCGTGCCATCATATTTAAATTCTTCATTATTTTCTATTTCTTTGCCAAATAATTTTTTATAAGAATCATCTAAAACATTTTGCTTTATTTTATTAACAGTACAAATTGTGCCTTCATCCGTGTCAGTCTTAAAGACCATATCGCCTTCCTTACAAGTCCCATCCCCTTCATAAGAAATTTTTTTAAATTTTTCTGCATCTGCTTTTTTATATGCAATACACAATTTAGCTGTTGCTGAGACATTATCATAATTTACCTTTTCTGTTGAATAGTTGAATAATCCTTCACATTCCCCTAAATCTTCTGTACTAAAATAAGAATATAATTCTTTAACAGTTTTATTACGATTAGATAAAATACCCCAATTTTTTATTTTATAACCTACCAAGAAGCAAATTAATAAAATTAGTATTACAATAAGAATTATTGAGATAACATCAACCTTTTTTGTTTCTTTCATCTTCTCTTCTCTATTATCTTTATTCTTTTTCATTATTTTCACTCACCATTCCTTTTTATACTTTTCTAGACTGAATCTCAGCAATTTTTTCAAATACTTCTGCCGCATTGCCTTCATTAATTTCTGAATAGCCAAGTTCTTTTAAAGCCTGAATTCTAATAGTATTTAATTGCTGAGTTCGACTCAATTTTTCTTCTTTTTTAGCCTCAATTTCTTGAACAAATTTCTTTCTATTCTCTGCTACTTTACTTTTACTTGCTCCCCCATTATTGTAAAGATTTAAGGCGGCATAAAGAATAGCTTCGAAGATATATTGTCTATCTTCATTAAAAGCAAATTCCTCTGAATTTATAAAGCCGTTGGTTTTAGCCATATAAGCAAGCATATACTTTATTTCTGGTACATTATCCATTGACTGTAGCAAATTATATAAATATTTAATAGCATAGACATCATTATTTTTATTTTCTTCTAATTTCTCTTTTAAAAGAAAGGCTATATCATTTAAAAGGATGCGACTTTCTTTATCAAGGCCTTTTAAATCTAAGAAATTATCTAAATCACCATTTTTAACACCAATATTAAGTCTTTTTTCTACATTCATTAAATATTCTGTATCAACTTTAATCTTGGCTAATTCTTCATCACTACCATCTTTTAAATCGAGAAGTTGTAACAACAATATTTTCTTTTCTTTAGGCCATTTATCTAAACTATCTAAGACTAAATAATTATAGACCATTTGTCTTGATACCCCTAAATATTTTGAAAGTCTAACTTTAGAAACCCCTAATTCTTGTAATAAATTGTTTAACTTATCCATAATGCTCTCTACTTTCTATTATTTACAATATAATTATATATAACTTAACACTTAAATGTCAACTAAAAACTGATTTTTATTTCAAATCAGTTCTTTTTATGATATATAATTTATTTTTTTTATGAAAGCAATAAAAGATATCTTTAATATCTAAGCCTTTTTTATTTAAAACATACTTTAACCATTCTTCATTTTTCTTAATATATTTTAAAGCTCTTTTTTGTACACTACCATCAAGAATTAAAGGCATCGGGTAAGGGGATGGTAACTTTAAAAAATTATATTTAAATATTGATAATTTACCATTGGGCTCTAAAAAGGCATACTCTACTTCATCAATCGATTTTATTTCTTTTTGCCTTAAACTTACCAATAAATTATCCATACTATACCTTTGTCGTACCATTTCATTATAATTAATTTTACCATTCACAATAATGAGAGATGGTTTACCATCAAAGAATGTTCTTACCTTTCTAGATTTAATTGAGACAAAAGCTAAGACTATTTCTAAAAAAACTAAAAGAGCAATCGGCGCAATAGTTAAAAACATACTATCTTCAATATTTTCAATCGATATAGCTATTAATTCTGCAATTAAAATGGAAACCATTAAATCAATTACTCCTAGTTGACCTATTTCTCTTTTACCCATTAAACGATAACATAATAAAACAAAAAAATAGAAAAAAGAGGTTCTAAATAATACTTGTAATATTTCCATATTTATTAAATCACCTAATAATATTATGGTTTTAAACATATTTTTTTAATCACAATATTATAATTTATTAGGTGACGTTATGAAAAAAACTCTTAATTATTTAAAATACATTAGTATTTTTCTAATTGCTGAATTAATGCTTACATTTATTACTAGTCTTTTAAATCTCTTAGGTTTAAATAGTGGCATTACAACAATTATTTTACTTATTTGTAATATTATTTTATTCTTTCTTCTAAGCTATAAAAATGCTTCTTTTTGGAAGAAAAATGGACTTCTAGAGGGAATAATAATGGGTTTAATATTTATTATCTTAATGTTTTTAATTAAAATAATTCTTTTTGATAATACTTTATATATTTCAACCCTTATTTATTATTTAATTCTACTTATAACAAGCATACTTGCAGCTTTAATTGGGGTAAACAAAAAGAGTAAATAATTACTCTACTACATAAAAAGTATATTTATTCCCATCTTTACGTACATAAGATAATTTATTATAGTATTCTTTAGTAACAGGATTACTTACCATTTCTAAATATTGATGTTCGTATAAAAAATCTAAATTTGTTTCTTCATCGGTACAAACATTATCTAAGTAACATCTTTTAGCGGCTTCAATTATTTTTTCTTCAACTACTTTATATAAATTATTTTGATAATTTTTATGTACTTCATAAATAGTCGGAATAAATATTAATAAAATAATAACAATAACCGTTCCTATAATAGTAATTTTATTTGTATTCATAGCCATCTCCATAATAATTTTTTATAAACTCATCTCTAAATTCTTCTAAAGTATCGGTGGCAATATTTGCTCTAATTTTTTCCATTAATTTAGTTAAAAAATAGATATTATGAATTGATAACAAACGAGCCCCAAAAGTTTCAGAAGCCGTTATTAAATGTCTAATATAAGCCTTAGTATAATGTTTACAAGCATAACAATCGCAATGATCATCTATCTTCGTAAAATCTTCTTTGTACTTACTATTTTTTAAATTAATTTTACCCCGCCAAGTATAAGCGTGTCCGTGTCTTGCTAATCTTGTTGGCGATACACAATCAAAGATATCAATACCACGCATGACATTTTCAATTAAGTCAATCGGATCACCGACACCCATTAAATAACGGATCTTATCTTCCGGCAAATATTTAGTGGCATAACTTACCATTTTATACATTGTTTTTTTATCTTCTCCCACACTGGTACCCCCAATGGAATAACCATCAAAATCCATTTTGACAAGTTCTAATGCACATTTACGTCTTAAATCTTCATATTCCCCACCTTGAACAATACCAAATAGCATTTGATTAGAAGAAGTAAATGCCTCTTTACCTCTTTTAGCCCATCTTAAAGTTCTCTCAACACTCTTTTCAACATATTCTCTAGTACTTGGCCATTTAACACACTCATCAAAACTCATTACTAAATCACTACCTAAAGCCATTTGAATTTGAATCGATTTTTCAGGAGTCAAAAATAATGCATCACCATTTTCAAAATTTTTAAAATGGACCCCTTCTTCCGTTATATCTTTAGGTTTAGCCAAACTAAATACTTGAAAACCACCACTATCAGTAAGAATTGGCCCATCATAGTTCATAAATTTATGTAATCCTCCAGCCATTTTTACAATTTCTTCTCCCGGTCGAAGCCATAAATGATAAGTATTAGCTAGAATAATCCCACAACCAATATCTTTTAATTCTTCTGGAGATAAGGTCTTAACGGTGGCATTAGTTCCAACCGGCATAAACATTGGGGTTTGATAAACTTTACCATTATAAATAAATTCCCCAAGACGAGCCATATTCTTCTTAGATTTTTCTTTTAACTGATATGTAAACTTCATTTTATCACTTCCCTACTTAATAAACATTGCATCGCCAAAGGAAAAGAATCGATAATTATTTTCTTTAGCAATTTCATAAGCTTTTAAAATATTTTCTCTTGTTGCAAGAGCACTAACTAACATTAAAAGAGTACTTTTAGGTAGATGAAAATTAGTAATTAACCCATCAATAGCTAAAAATTCATAACCAGGATAAATAAAAATATCCGTATTCCCACTGCATTCTCTAAATTCCTTATATTTATTTTTGACTGTTTCTAAAACTCTTGTACTAGTTGTACCAACAGCATATATTTTTTGCCCTTTCATTTTAGCCTCATTCAAAATATTTGCCACTTCTTTAGTCATTTCATAATACTCACTATGCATATGATGATCTTTTATATTATCAACTTCAACTGGTCTAAATGTTCCAAGGCCAACGTGTAAAGTAACATAACATATTGTTACCCCCATTTCCTTTAGTTCTTGAAGTAGTTCATTAGTGAAATGCAAGCCCGCTGTAGGAGCAGCAGCACTTCCTAAATATTTAGCATAAACGGTTTGATAACGATCTTGCTCTTTTAATGATTTATGAATATAAGGAGGAAGAGGCATTAAACCAATTTTTTCAATTTGTTCTAAAAAAATTCCTTTATATTGAAACAATACTCTAACGATTCCATCTTCTAATTTTTCTTTGACAATACATTTTAATTCATCACTAAATTTTATCTCTGTCCCCAAATGTAGTCTTTTACCAGGACGAGCTAAACATTCCCAAATATCGCCTTCAATATTTTTAAGTAAAAGAATTTCTATTTTAGCTTTTGTTTCACTCTTTATTCCCATTAATCTTGCCGGTAATACTTTAGTATTATTTAAAACTAAGACATCACCTTTTTTTAAATAATTTTTAATATTATAAAATTTATCGTGTTCTATTTCTCCCGTTTTCTTATTTAAAACCATTAATTTAGAATCACTACGATTCTTAAGAGGACTTTGGGCAATAAAAGATGCATCAAGTTCATAATCATAATCATTAATATTCAAATTATTTCCCTCCTTAAATATATCCTTTAGTATTATATAGAAAAAAGGACTAAAAGTCCAACTATTAATTATGAATTGTGAATAATTCATTTATTTTTTCATAGGCTGTATTAAAATCATCCATTTTTAAATTTAATACTTTAATATTTGGATAAGCATTTTTAATTTCTTCACTCATTTTTAAATAGGTATTTTGTTGATTAACACTATTTTCCAATTTAAAGGCTTGATAATTATGATGCGATTCTCTTGCTAATCTTTTAATATATAAATTCGTATCTTCTAAATATAAACATATAAAATATATATCAAAATTTAATTTACTAAAGCGATTTAATAAATCATTGTAAACATCACTAAACGAATATTCTTTATAACCAAGACGAGCATAGACCTCTTCGGTAAAAAAAGTTCTATCAAAAATTAAATCCATAGGTATTCCTTGCATTTTTTCTAAATAATCAAGCAAGGCATTATACATATTTTGACTTAGTGTTTTTCCTGATTTAGATTTATCTTTTTGCCCAGATAAGCGGTACAAATTAGACCCAGCAATATTTTCCCTTAGATAATTAGCTAAAGTTGTTTTGCCAGTACCTTGAGGCCCTTCAATAACAATTAATTTTATTCTTTCCATTTTTAAACTCCTATTACAGTGCCAATTAATTGACCTTGAAAATAATCTTTTATTTTTTCATAACTTTGAAAATTCATAACTAATATTTTAATCTTTCTTTTAGCACATTCTTTTATGGCATACGTATCCATTATTTTTAAATTTTTATTTAATATTTCATCATAAGTTAAATAGTCAAACTTTTGAGCATCTTTGAAAATTTTCGGATCTTTATCATAAACGCCATCAACATTAGTTAATTTTATAATGAGATCAGCATCTACTTTTTCACTTGCCAAAATAACCCCTGAATCAGTTGAATAACCAGATTTACCAACGCCACCACCAAATATAATAATATTTCCTTTATCATATAATTCTTTTATATTATCTACTTTACTAATAAGATTAGGAAATGAAAAAGGGGTATCAATATTACAAGAAATATTATTTTTATCTAAAATATTTTTTATATATAAAGCATTAATAACCGTACCAAGCATCCCTATTGTATCACCCGTTATTTTGGCAAATTCCGGATGCTCCTTCCCCCGAAAATAATTGCCACCACCAACGACAATAGCAATTTGATGTTTATCTTTTAACATTTTTATTATCTTTACAACTTTTTCCAAGTTGGTACTTGCCACTAAATCATTACCATCTTTTAGGGCTTCTCCACTTAATTTAATAACAATTCTACTCATTTTTCTAACCTTTCAAACAAGCAAAAAGCAAAATCAATGCCATTTTCACTATCTTCTCTAATAATCTTTTTTTGCCAATTATCTTTTCGATAATCCGGAAAATAAGTATCAGCATCCTTATCACTAGCGTTTATTAAAGTAAGATACATTCGATCACATAATGCATAAAAATACTTATACATTGAAGCCCCACCAATAATAAAACACTCTTCATTATTATTAATTTCCTTTTTTATTAATTCATCAATATTATCATATACTTTAATATTTTTATCTTTAATTTTATGCTTATCATCAACAATAACAACATTATCTCTATTTTTTAAAGGATGCCCAATAGATAAGTAAGTATTATACCCCATTATAACTTTATGATTTAAAGTTGTCTCTTGAAAATATTTTAAATCTTTTGCTAAATGCCATATTAAAGTATTATTTTTGCCAATCTCTAAATTTTCCCCCACGGCAGCAATCAAAGATATCATACACTCACCGGCATTGGGATTTTACCGTGATGTTTATATCTAATTAATTTGATATCCTTTAATTCTTTGGAATTATCAAAAGCAAAGAAATCATCAATTTCAGGGTTAACCCATAGTTCTGGGGCTTCAAAATCACCCAATTCTTTATATCTTTTAATTTGTTCTTTAATACCCTCAATTTGATTAACATAAATATGTAAATCTTTCGCGTTATAATAAAGTTTGCCTGGTTTTAATCCCGTTACTTGAGCAATTAAATGAACTAAAACCGCATATTGTGTTACATTAAATGGCATTCCTAAAGGCACATCATTACTTCGACAAGTTACAACACAATTTAAATGGCCATCCGTTACATCCCACATTGTATTCCAAACGCAAGAAGGTAAGACGGCAGAATCTAAATAATCATTTTGCCACAAACTCATAATCATTCTTCTATCTGTTGGGGTTTCTTTTATTTTTTTGATTAAGTCATCAGTTAAATTAAATTTATTAACGATATAACCATAAGCAGTTCCAATTGTATGAGCATATTCTTTAGGAAATGTTTTACCTTGATAATGACCATCTTCATCTATTTCCCACTCGTTCCAAATTTTAACCCCTCTTTCTTGTAGCCATCTAACATCATTGCTTTTAGCTTGGTAAAACCATAAAAGTTCTAAAACAGCTGATTTAAAAGCCACAAATTTAGTGGTTAAAATTGGAAATTCTTCTTCTAAATCAAATTCAAATGATTTAAATAGTATTTTTATGGTATCAACACCGGTTCTGTTTTCTACTCTTACCCCTTTTTCTAATATTTCTTCACATAATTCAATATATTTTTTATCCCATTTAGACATATAACTAACCTCCTAATACATAAGTGGATGTTTATGAGTAATACTTAAAACTTCATCAGTTAATTTATTCAAGACATCTTCATTATCTTCATTTTTTAATGCTTCATCTATAATATGAGCAATTTTAATAAATTCATCTTCTTTTAACCCTCTTGAAGTCATTGCTGGACTACCTATTCTAATACCACTAGCGACTGTTGCTTTTTCAATTTCATTGGGAATAGTATTTTTATTTACCGTAATATGTATTTTATCTAAAAGCACTTCAGCTTCTTTACCGGTACTACCTATACTTTTAACATCAAGTAAAATTAAATGATTATCAGTTCCATTACTAACAACGTGATAACCCATTTTAATAAATTCATCGCTCATTGCTTTAATATTCTTAACAACTTGTTCCATATATTCTTTAAATTCTGGTTTTAATGCTTCATAAAAGCACTCAGCTTTAGCAGCAATAACGTGCATTAAAGGACCACCTTGAATACCTGGAAAGACTGTTTTATTGATTTTTTTAGCAATTTCTTCATTATTAGTAAGAATTAAACCACCTCTTGGGCCTCTTAAAGTTTTATGAGTAGTTGATGTAACTACATCAGCATAAGGAATAGGTGATGGATGAAGATTAGTAGCTACTAATCCCGCAATGTGGGCCATATCAACAAACATATATGCCCCAACTTCATCACATATTTCTCTTATTTTTTTAAAATCAATAATTCTTGAATAAGCGGAAGCTCCCGCAATAATCATTTTAGGTTTTTCCTCTAAAGCAATTTTTCTTAAATTATCATAATCGATCATTTCGGTTTTACTATCAACATCATAACTAACGATATCATATTCCATTCCGCTAAAATTAAGCTTATAACCGTGAGTTAAATGACCACCATTAGAAAGATTCATTCCCATTACTTTGTCCCCAGGCGTTAGTAAGGCTTTATAAACAGCCATATTTGCACTTGAACCACTATGAGGTTGAACATTAGCATATTCACATTTAAATAGTTTTTTAGCATATTCTATAGCTTTTTCTTCAAAAATATCAATGTATTCACACCCGCCATAATATCTTTTATGAGGATACCCTTCTGCATATTTATTAGTTAAAATACTTCCTTGCAATTCTAATATTGCTTTAGAAACATAGTTTTCTGAAGCAATAAGTTCAATATTATCTTCTTGTCTTTTCCTTTCTAAATCTAAAGCTTCTCTTAATTCTTTATCCATTTATTCACTCTCCTTAGCTATTAATATATTTTCTAAAATCATTGCTATAGTCATTGGGCCAACACCACCAGGTACTGGTGTAATATAACTTGCTTTCTCACTAACCGTAGCAAAATCGACATCCCCAACAACTTTACCATCAATTCTTGAAATACCAACATCAACAACAATGGTCCCATCACTTACCATATCAGCAGTAATAAATTTTGGCTTTCCTACAGCACTAATAACAATATCAGCCTTCTTCGTAATTTCTTTCAAATCTTTAGTCTTGGAATGACACACCGTAACTGTAGCATTTTTAGCAATTAATAAATGAAATAAAGGCTTACCAACTATATTACTACGATTTATTAAACAAACATTTTTACCTTCTAAATCAATGCCATAATATTCTAATAACCTTATAATTCCTTTTGGAGTACAAGATACTAAATTAGGCCTACCTAAATACAAATTGCCAACAGATACATTTGAAAAACCATCTATATCTTTTTTAGGATCAATTTTATTAAAACATTTAGTCTCATCAATTCCATTAGGTAAAGGGCTTTGAACTAATATACCAGTCACAGCATTATCATTATTTAGTTTGTCTATTAACTCTAATACTTCATTTTCTTTAGTATCTTCCGCTAAATGATAAACATCACAAAGAACATTAATCTTTGCACATTGTTTCTTTTTATTATTGATATATATTTCACTAGCGGGATTATTACCAACCCAAACAATCGCTAATTTAATATTATCATTGATTTTTTCTCTTCTTTCTTTTAAATTAGCGATTATTTCTTTACTTACTTTCTTGCCATCTAACAAAATCATTTTTCATCCTCCTCAAAAAGGCCATAATTATAAGAAATACCTAAACTTTTATAAGCTTTTTGGGTAGCAATTCTGCCACTTCTTGTTCTTTTAATAAATCCCTCTTGTAAAAGATATGGCTCTACAACATCTTCTACGGTTGTTACTTCTTCCCCAATACTCGTGGCAATTGTTTCTACCCCAACCGGTCCTCCATTAAATTTTTCAATTAAACTAGTTAAATATTCTCTATCAATATTATCAAGCCCAGTGGCATCCACTTTTAATCTTTTTAGTGCTTTTAAAGTTATATCTAGATCGATAATGCCATTTCCCTCAACCAAAGCAAAATCTCTTACTCTTCTAAATAGACGATTGGCCACTCTCGGTGTTTTTCTACTTCTTTTAGCTAGTTCCATCGCGGCATCTTCATTTACTTTTATATCAAATACTTTTCCACTTCTAATTACAATATTTTTAAGTTCTTCAAAACTATAATACTCAAGTTTAGAAACAATTCCAAAACGATCGCGAAGAGGGCTTGATAAATCACCTGCTCTTGTTGTCGCCCCAACTAAAGTAAATGGTGGTAAATTTATTTTTATGCTTTTACTTTTACCTTCACCGCCACCAATAACTAAGTCTATTTCAAAATCTTCCATTGCTGGATAAAGAATTTCTTCTATATAAGATGGCATCCGATGAATTTCATCAATAAATAAAACATCACCAGGCTCAAGATTAGATAAAATTGCTGCTAAATCCCCACTCTTTTCGATCGAAGGACCACTAGCAGTTCTTAAATTAGAACCAAGTTCATTAGCAATAATATGAGCAAGAGTTGTTTTACCAAGTCCAGGAGGTCCATATAATAAAACGTGATCTAAGGGTTCATTTCGCATTTTCGCAGCTTTAATAAAAACTCTTAAATTTTCTTTTATTTCTTCTTGACCAACATATTCATCTAAAAATTCTGGTCTAATACTGCGTTCAAAAACATCTTCCTCTGTTTCTTTTGTATCTAAAATTCTATCATTCATAAATTAAACCTCCCTTGCATTATAAATATATCATAGATTAAAAACACTTGCAAGCATTTTTGCAAACATTTGTTTATTGTTTTAACAATAATTTTAAAGCATCTTTAACTTGGTCTTCTAGTTTTTTACTAGCATCAACCATTGGAATAATTTTTTTAATTTCTACTGCTTTATAGCCAAGATTTTCAAGTACGCTAATTAATTCTTCTAAATTATTTTCTTCTATATCTTCACTGTCAGCATAAACTTTTCCTTTTAAATCAAGAATTATTTGCCTTGCTAATTTTTCTCCTATTTTAGGAAATTTTGTTAAATATAACAAATTTTCTTTATTAATTGCATCAACAATGCCTTTAATTGAGCCAGTTGCAAAAAAACCACTTGCTACTTTTGGCCCCATTCCTTTAACGCCAATTAATTGTAAAAATAATTCTTTTTCTTCCAAACTTTTAAAACCATAAAGTGAGGATTCATCTTCTCTAATATGATTATAAACATATATTTTATAACTTTGGCCAATTTCATAACTAAATGGATTGGGAACAAAAATGTTATAACCAATTCCATTAACATCTATAACAACACTATTAGAAGTTGTACTATCAATTATACCATTAAAATAACTATACATATTCTTATCACCATTTTAATTGTATCAAATTGCTAATCTAAAGTCCATTAAAAAAAGTCATCAAACGATGGCTTTCATTTTTTATTCGGTAAATGTTTCCGGATTATTTATTACCGCACTAAGTACACTTGCAAAATTTTTACCTTGGGTAGCATTGTTATCTTCATTTCCTTCATCATAATCTATCCACAAATAAACTTTATAGGTAACTGAAGAATTTGAAGCCAACTTGCCAGATTCAATAACATAATGATTCCTAATTGTATAGGCTTTAGCATTATTATCAGCATTTAATTTATCATTTAATAAATTATAAGTGGTTTTAGCATTAGTAATCTTTTTAACGCCATTGCCAGATAATATTTGAGAATTAATAATAGTAGTATCAGTTCCAGTATTTTTAACTGCTTTGATTTTAATTGAAGAATCCGGAATTGTAGTGCTTGCAGTAGCTGTACTAGAAAGAGTTGATAAAGCAACAGTATAATCAACGCTTTTGCCCGCCTCAGTACATATATTTTTTAAAGTTATTGTAACAGGTTTAACTTTATCTCCTGTCGTAGCAAAATCATCAGTAATTGGATAATTGTACGTTAATCCAGGGACAGAACCAGCTGGTTCAAGTTGAATATTAATACAATCGGTTTTACCTGTTATAGATGCATTGGCCTCTTTTTCTTCATTGTTTAATAAACTAACATAAGCATAAGCTACAGAAACAGTGGATATTATCAATACAACTACTAATATAATTATATAATAAATATAAGACTTAACATTACCTTTTTTATTATCTTCTTTCATTTAATATCACCCTATATCTTACATTCAATATTATACCTAATTTATAAAAAATTATCAATATAATAAAAAAGAATAACATCTATTTGACATTATTCTTTAAATTCAAATATATAATCTAATATTTGTACTTCATCGCCTCTTTTTGCTCCTAGATGCTCTAATTCAGTTTCAACGCCCATTCCTTTTAATTTTCGAGCAAATCTTAAAACGGCTTCATCTTCATTAAATCTTGTCATATTAAATAGTTTTTCAATTTCATCCCCTTTAATCACCCAAATACCATTTTCTTTAGTAATAGTATATGGCTTTTCTTCTTGAAATTTAAAAACTAAATGATTTTCTAATTCATCTTTTTGATATAAATCTTCATCTTTAATATTATCAAGTTGCTCTCCTAAATAATTAATTAAATCATCAACCCCACTATTATTAATTGTACTAATAGGAAAAATTACTTTATCAGGGAGGGCTTTTTTCAAAGATTCTAAATTTTTAGATGATGATTCTAAATCCATTTTATTAGCCACTATTACTTCTTTTTTGCTTGCTAATTTAGCACTATATTTTTCAATTTCTTTTCTAATAGTTAGATAATCATCAAAAGGATCTCTACCTTCGATTCCTGAAATATCAATAACGTGACATAATATTTTTGTTCGCATTGCATGTCTTAAGAATTTATCACCAAGACCAATTCCTTCACTAGCACCCTCAATTAAACCGGGAAGATCAGCCATTACAAAAGTTTGATGATTTTTTAATTTTACAACTCCTAAATTAGGTGAAAGCGTAGTAAAATGATAAGCGGCAATTTTAGGTTTAGATGCACTAATAATACTAATTAATGAGCTTTTACCAACAGATGGAAGACCAATTAGACCAACATCTGCTAAAACTTTTAATTCACATTTAATAAGTTTAATCTCGCCAGGTTCACCTTTTTCACTGAATTTAGGAGCCGGATTATCGTGCGTTGCAAATGATTTATTTCCTTTACCGCCTCGTCCCCCCAAAGCAACAATTACCTCATCATCTTCCTTAACTAAATCTTTAATTACTAAATTAGTATCTAAATCGGTAATCGTCGTTCCAAGAGGGACATAAATGATAACATCACTAGCATTAGCGCCATATTTATTTGATCCTTTACCATTTTCCCCTTTATCACCTTTAATAATTTTTTTATATTTTAAATCAATTAAAGTTTTTAAACCCTTATCAACTTTAAAAATTATATCAGCGCCTTTACCGCCATTACCACCATCTGGTCCACCCATTGGCACAAACTTTTCTCTGCGAAATGATGTACAACCATCGCCACCAGTACCGGCCACTACTTTTAAATTAATTTCATCGACAAACATAATATCACCTTTTTTATATAATAAAAATCTCTAATTTAAGAGATTTATAAACTTATTGGTGTCCCCTTAGGGATTCGAACCCTAGACCCATCGATTAAGAGTCGATTGCTCTACCAGCTGAGCTAAGGAGACAATCTAAACAACAATAAAATTATACCCTAATAAAAGAAAAAATGCAATATCATTTGCATTTTTTATCTTTTGTATATGCTTAGTATATGATAATGTCTTAAGTGTTAGTATTTGAAAATGTCTCAAAACTAATGTAATATATGTCACTTGAGGTGACATAATGAGAAAGGTAGAATTAAGAATGAAAGAAAAAGAAAATATTAAAGTATCTTACAAGTTTATTTATAATATTTTAACTAATGAAGGTATTTTATCTCCTAAA
>CANQKO010000016.1 GCA_947624505.1 uncultured Bacilli bacterium
GCTTGTGCAGCAGCAAGTCTTGCAATAGGAACTCTAAATGGTGAACAAGATACATAAGTAAGACCTATATTATGGCAGAATTCAACACTTGATGGTTCTCCACCGTGTTCTCCACAAATACCAAGTTTAATATTTGGTCTAACACTCTTACCTTTTTCTACAGCCATTTTAACAAGTTCTCCAACACCAGTTTGATCAAGCTTAGCAAATGGATCAATTTCATAAATTTTATTTTGATAATAACTGTCTAGGAATTTAGCAGCATCATCTCTAGAAAAGCCAAATGTCATTTGAGTTAAATCATTTGTTCCAAATGAGAAGAATTCAGCTTCTGTAGCAATTTTATCAGCTGTAATTGCTGCTCTTGGAATCTCGATCATTGTACCAATATGATATTCCATATCGCTATTTTTCTCACTCTTAACTTTTTCGGCTGTTTCAATAACAATATCTTTAACAAATTTTAATTCTTTAACTTCACCAACTAAAGGTATCATAATTTCCGGAACAATGTCATATCCATCTTCTTCTTTAACCTCTATAGCAGCTTCCATTAAAGCTCTTGTTTGCATTCTGGCAATTTCTGGATAAGTTACAGCAAGACGACAACCACGGTGTCCCATCATTGGGTTAAATTCGTGTAATTCACTACATTTATTTTTAATCTTTTCAACACTTACATCCATATCTTTAGCAAGTTCACTAATTTCTTCATCGGTTGTTGGTAAGAATTCGTGTAGAGGTGGATCAAGATAACGAACCGTCATAGGTAGTCCTTTTAATTCTTTATACATTGCTTTAAAGTCACCTTTTTGGAATGGAATTAAAGCATCTAAAGCTTTTTCTCTTTCTTCAACCGTATCAGCTAGAATCATCTCTCTTATTTTTGGAATACGATCTGCTTCAAAGAACATATGCTCTGTCCGACATAAACCAATACCTTCTGCTCCAAGTTCAACAGCTTTTTTAGTATCTCTTGGATTATCAGCATTAGTTCTTACTTTTAATTTACGATACTTATCAGCCCAAGCCATAATGCGGCCAAAATCACCAGTAATAGTAGCATCTTTAGTTTCAATATCACCATTATAAACTTTACCGGTATTACCATCTAAAGAAATATAATCGCCTTCTTTAAAGGTATGGCCACCAAGGGTAAATGTTTTAGCAGCTTCATCAATTTTAATTGCTCCACATCCCGCTACACAGCAAGTACCCATACCTCTTGCAACAACAGCAGCGTGACTAGTTCTACCACCACGAACGGTTAAAATACCTTGACTAGCAACCATTCCTTCAATATCTTCTGGCGTAGTTTCAAGTCTAACTAAAACAACTCTTTCGCCTTTACCACCTTTGCCTTCTCTTTTAGCATCTTCAGCTGTAAAGACAACTTTACCAGCTGCAGCACCAGGAGAGGCAGGAAGTCCTTCACCAATAACTTCCGCTTTCTTTAAAGCATCATTATCAAATGTAGGGTGTAATAATTGATCTAAGCTCTTAGCTTCAATTCTTAGAACAGCTTCTTCTTCACTAATCATTCCTTCATCAACTAAATCACAAGCAATTTTTATTGCTGCTGGAGCGGTTCTTTTACCATTTCTTGTTTGTAAGAAATACAATTTACCATTTTCAATTGTAAATTCCATATCTTGCATATCACGATAATGATCTTCAAGTTTTTGAGCAAGAGTCATAAATTCTTTATAACATTCTGGTAAATCAGTTTCAAGTCTTGTAATCGGTTGTGGTGTTCTAACACCCGCAACTACATCTTCACCTTGAGCATTAATTAAGTATTCACCATAAATACCTTTTTCACCAGTGGCAGGATTTCTTGTAAATGCCACACCAGTACCAGATGTATCACCCATATTACCAAATACCATTGCTTGAACATTAACGGCTGTTCCCCAATCACCTGGAATATCATTCATTCTTCTATAAACAATTGCTCTAGGATTATCCCACGAACGGAATACAGCTTTAACCGCCCCAAGTAATTGTTCTTGAACATCTTGTGGGAATTCTTCCCCATTCATATTATCTTTATAAACTTGTTTAAATCTTTTAACAAGTTCTTTTAAATCCTCAGTTGTAAGTTCATTATCATAAGTTACGCCTTTTTCATTTTTTAATTCATCAATAATTTTTTCAAAGTAACTTTTTGGTACTTCCATTACAACATCAGAATACATTTGAATAAATCTTCTATATGAGTCATAGGCAAATCTTGGATTATTTGTACTCTTTGCAAAGCCTTCAACTGATACATCATTTAAACCTAAGTTTAAAATAGTATCCATCATACCAGGCATACTTGCTCTTGCACCACTTCTAACTGATACTAGAAGAGGCATAGATACATCACCAAATTTTTTGCCAACCATTTCCTCTAATTTTTTTAATGCTTTTTGCATTTCATCAATAATTTCATCACGGATTACTTTACCATTAGCATAGTAATCTGTACAAGCTTCAGTAGTAATCGTAAAACCTTGAGGGATCGGTAATCCTAAATTAGTCATTTCAGCTAAATTAGCACCCTTCCCACCAAGAAGCTCACGCATATCTTTATTACCTTCGCTAAATAAATAAACATATTTTTTTGCCATTTTATAAGCCTCCTAAACAATATTTTATCACAAGGTTTATTTATCACCAAAAAATATGTTATAATTTTGACATTTATTGACGTTTTTTATTAGGATGATACATTAAATAAGCTTTTCTTAATCTTTCATTACTTATATGGGTATATATTTCTGTTGTATTTAAATTTACGTGTCCTAATAGTTCTTGAACACTTTTTAAATCAGCCCCATTATCAAGAAGATGTGTTGCAAAAGAATGTCTTAAAGTATGGGGTGATATTTTATGTTTAACAGATGATTTTTTAATAATTTTGTCAATAATATATTCAATACTTTCTCTACTTATCTTACCACCCTTTTGATTAACGAGTAAGTATTCTATCCCATCTTTTATTAAATTATTTCTAATACTTAAATATTTATTTAATAATCTTTCACAAGACTCTCCATAATAAACTAATCTTTCTTTACTACCTTTACCCATAATTCTAATTGTTTTATTTTGGTAATCTATATCACTTAGTTTAATACTAGCACATTCACTAACTCTTATCCCTGTTGAATATAATAATTCAAAGATAAACTTTTCTTTAATATCTTCATCATTATCTTCATCTATTTCCTCTATAATAGTGTCTATTTCAACAACACTTAAATAATTAGGTAATTTTTTAGGTACTTTAGGATTTCTTACTCTTTTATAAATATTACTACTAATTAATTTTACTTCCACTAAATAATTATAAAAACTTCTAAGTGTACTTAAATGCCTTGAAATAGTTCTATTAGTAAATTTTAAATTATCTAAATATTTTAAATAATTCATTACTTCTTCTTTATTAATATCTAAATAATTAATTTTTTGCATATTTAAGAAATCTTTATATAAAGATAAATCTCTTGCATAACTTTCTTTAGTTAAAGAGCTATAGTTAAGTTCAAATTCAATATATTCTAAAAATTTATTAATTGCCTCTTCTATTTTCATAACTATATTATACAACAAAAAAAGATAGATGACTAGGCAACATCATCCATCTTTTCTAATTTTCTTATTTTATGATTTTGACGTTTATTTACTTCATCAATTATCATAAAATATATACATCTAGCTTTAGCATAAGGTAATTTATTAATTAAGGCTATAACATCTTTATAATTATTACTTTTTAAAGCTAATTTATATTGTCTTAAATACTCTTGATATAATTCATTATTATCAAGCTTTTCTACTACTTTTTTAAAATAACCATACAATTTGTCTTTAAATGATTGTTCTAATTCATCCGTTGTATTAGCAAAATCATTTATAACCTCAAACTTTTCTTTGGTTAAGGCTTTCAAATTATGTTTTAAGTTACTAATAATTTTAAATGTTCCAAATAAATAAAGTGGTTCAACTAAATTATTTTTTTCAATCAAACTTCTTAATTCTTCTTCCGTATATTTCGAAGTAAAAGAATCAATTGAGCCAATATCATTAGTATAATATTCATTAGGAATACTATTAATTTCAATGACGTTACAATCGCCCGGTTTTCTTTCTAATACTAAATTATAAATTATATATTCATTTTTCATCAATTCATCCCCTTAACAAGGAGAATTATTATACCATTTATAAGTAGCTATTGTCAATCACTAACGATTACTTTGCTTATCTTTCACCAAAGATAAGACTTGCACTAGCTTTTGCTTTGCACTTATTTCTTCATTAAATTCTTTAACTAAATCATTAATATCAATATCAATAAAACAATAATCATCTAAAGAGATTTTATATTCTCTAATAATATCATTTAATGTTGTATTTTCATCTATTTTAAAATTATAACCATTATAATTAAATCTTACTTCACCTTTATTAACTCTAGCAATTAAAAATGCATCCATTAATATTTTTAGAAAACTATAATATAAACCAAATTTAAGAAAATGAACTTGATGTTGTTGATCATAATGATAATCAGCAATCGATAACTCATAATTACTTACTCTTTGGTCAAATTCTAAGTGTTTTTTACGAGCATAAGCTACTTTAAAATCATTTTTAGGATAACCATAATGACGTTTTTTATAAGATGCCATTGCCTTTAGTATTTTATCTTCATTTTTAAAGAAGATAAAATAATCATTTTCTACATTCCACCAAAATTCATTGCCTTTTTCAATTCCTCTTTCAATATTTGCCCGTAAATTACATCTTTCTTGTAAATAATATTTATCTTCAATAAGGCCATCAACATATTCTAAAATTTTATCTTTATAAATAATGGGAGCATAAATCTTAAGGGGATTACCATTCTTATCTTGATATTTAGAAATAGTAAAAACTTGATAAAAATCACCATTAATAGTCATTCTCCGAAGTGAATGAGGTAAAACCCCACATTCAAATTCAGCTGAACCCATTAAATTAAAAAATAAAATATCATCTATACCATTAATGTCTTCATCTTTAAGACTAGCAATATTCTTTTTAAAATAACCACTTTGAACAAGCCAAGGATTTTTAGAAACTAAATTATATCTTTCCGAACCATACATTAATAAATGCATCTCTTTTTTTGCCCATATTCTAACACTAGCAATTATAAAAATCAATTAAATTATTTAAAAAAAGTAAACCATATAGGTTTACAAATTTCGCATTAATTTAGTTACTTTATCTTCTTGTGGATGAAGAGTGTCGTGTAATTTATTCCATATACCATCTCTTAAATCATCATTATTGTATTCTAAATTATTAGTTAAATATGTATTTAAATATTTTTGCATAAATTCTTTTATAGTATTAATTACTTTATCCATTTCTTTATTTGTGTGTTCATTAGCTTTCATTTTGTTTGCTAAAATATAAAGCCTCATTGCTAGTAAACTATTTAAAATATTTTGGTAATCTCCTCGATCAACTATTTTTTCATAAACATCTATTTGCTTTAAGAAAAAATTTTCTAAAGAAGCAGCATAATAGAAATAACCATCATAAAATTGGCTTCTAAATCTCACTGCTATACTATCTAAATTACCACTATCAACAGCATAATCATCACCAAATGATGTATTACCATTGATAACATTATTAATATATTTAAAACGATCTTCACGCCAATGATTATCTGGTTTAAGGCGACCTATTTTAGTATACATATCACGATGGGTTTCAGCAGTTATATAAGGAAAATTATAATGCATTGGTTTTATTAACTCAAAAAGTTTTCCTTTATTTATTTCATCACTTTTATCTAATACTTCTAAATATCTTATAATTGAACTCGCATCTAATTTATACAAACATAAAGTTAATATTTCATCTCTTGTAACACTTGGGTATTTATCTATAAGTTCATCTACATTAATATTAAATAAACAATTTCCTTTAAAAAGATATAAAATTTCAAATGGATAATAAGTAGGTACATTAAATTTTTCAAAATTGGCATAATATAAATCATACATTCTATTTATATCTTCACTATATTTTTGCTTAAATTCTTTACTTAAAACTCTTGTATAATACTTCTTTTCGCCATCTTCTTCAATCATTTTATATTCGATTTCTTGAAGCCTAGAATTATATAAATCTTCATTTGTTAATTTACTTCCATTTTTAAAATCCTTTTGCTCTAAATCTGGTGTTGGAACTAAAATATCAACTCCACAACTAGCTAAAACGTCATAAGCATTTGCTATTAAGTAAAGTAAAGTTAAAGGATCCATATTATCTCTATTAAAAGCATCTCCATCACAAATCATTCTTATCATCCGATAATAAGGAGATGAAAGATAAAAATCATAAACACCTAAAGTATATTCATCAACACCCCAACTTTTTGGTGTTCTAAAAAGAATGTCTTTAATAAAGCCATTATATCTTTCTTTATTAAAATCCTTGACTTCTTCATAAAACTCTCGCCCTTCACTTGTAATAGCTATATCATCTATCTTTGAATTTTGATCATATAAAGTACTAAATAAATTGGGAATTAAATAATTACGCATAAATTCCTTTATTTCATCGTCTTCTTTTTCTTCGACAAATACTCTAGGAAACAATTTTAATTTTTTATCAATTTCCTCTAAACTATGCATTAAGCAAACACTCTCCTTTATTTCATTATTTATTTTAACATTTAATATTATTGTAATCAAGCAGAAATTATTTTTGATAATTTTCTAAATAGTTAATGGCTTCTTTTAGGGTCCTTACTCCCACTATTTCTAAATCTAAATCACGCGCTTTTTTAATACTTTCGGCTTCTTCTAAGTTTTCCATTGGGCAAAAGAAAATATCTGCACCCTTTTTATTTGCTCCTAAAACTTTATATTTGACACCGCCAATTTCTCCAACATTACCCTCACTATCAATAGTTCCAGTCCCAACAATATTTAAACCCTTAGAAATATCTTCGGTAACTAAAGCATTATAAATAGCAAGACTCATCATTAAGCCACCACTAGAGCCAGATTCATTATTTTTCATTTTAATATCAACGGGTATTTCGGTTTCATATTCATAACTCGTAATAAAAGCCACCCCTAATTTTAAAATCCCATCTTTATCTTGATATATTTTAGCTTTTCTAATTCTTTCTTTATCATTATTAATTACTTTTACTTTTACTTCATCACCAACTTTTAACCCTTCTAAAATCTTTCTTATATCATCCGTTGTTTCAATATTTTTATTATTAACACTAATTAACTCATCCCCAATTTGAATATTGGTTTTAGCATCATCACTAATAAAGGCTACCGTATTAATTATTCCTTTAACTTTCACACTATAATTAGCTTCTTTAAAGGCCGCAATTTTGGCATTATCAATTCCTTCTTTTAAATAAACTTTACCCAGTTTCATAACATCATCATAATCATTATCATCACTTGTAATATCATCAATTTTTATTAAATCCCAATCAGGTAAGATAAAAGATAGTAAAATAAAAGCTGGCGTTCCTTTCATTGCATTAACATAACTCATCGAAAATGACCCCTCTTCTTGATATTCTTTCGCTATAGTAATCCGATCTTCTAAATTAATTGTTCCGCCACTTCGATATATTACAAATGGTAGTTCTAAATAAAACATTATGATAATTATAAGTAAAACAATTAAAAATTTATAATTATTTTTAAAGAAATTAACTATTTTTTCATATAATTTATTAATCATTATAACACCCTAGTCTATTATAGCATAAATTGAGGTTATTTATGAATAAACTAAAAAAAATATTTTCTTTATCATTAATTTTTATTTTAATATTTATTTTATTTAAATATAATTATTTGCTAAAGCCATCTGTTATATCTTCCCTAAAACTTTGGCTTACTAAAGTATTTCCTTCCCTTTTTATTATGTTTATATTAAATGATCTTATTATTAGTACGAATGTTTTACAAGATTTTAATAAATTAATTAATCCTTTATTTAATAAATTATTTAAAACTAATGGTAATGCTTTTGCTTGTTTTATTCTTTCCCTTTTTAGTGGCAGTCCTACTAATGCATATATTATTAATGAAACTCTTAAAAAGGGGGAAATTACTAGAAAGACTGCTAATAACTTAATGCGTTATACTTACTTTTCTAATCCTTTATTTTTATATAATATTTTAAATGTTACTTTTAATAAATATATTACTTTTAAAATAATAATTATTCATTATTTAACAAATATTATTATTGGTTTATTTTTAACTAATGGTGAAGATAATTGTAATTTATTAATTAATAATAAAGAAAAAAAGAATAGTTTTATTCTTTCCCTTCCCAAAAGCATTACTAAAAGTATTAATACGCTTTTAGTTATCTTTGGCTGTATTACTTTTTATATGATAATTACTAATATTATGATATCTATTATTCCCCTTAATAATACCTTAAAGGTTATCTTCAAAGGATTACTCGAAATTACTCAAGGATTAAATATTTTAAATACCATTAGTAATAAAAGTATTATCAAAGAAATTATTGCTATCTTTCTTATTTCTTTTGGTGGTTTATCAATTCATACCCAAGTATTATCTCTAACAACAGATAATAAAGAATTATATCAAAATTATTTTATTGGACGAGTTTTTCAAGCCCTAATTAGTACAAATGCCTATATTCTTATTTATATAATCACTACTTATCTCTAATTTACCTTTACTTGCATAACTAACTTCTACACTATCAGAAATGTTATTTGTCCTAGCATTAAGTAAATCAATATTTATTTTAAAATAATAATTATTACTATCATAGTTATAAATAAAATGATAGCAAGAAAAAAATTTTAAGTCTTTAACTTCTAAAGTATAAGTATTATTTTCATTATTTGTATAATTAAGTATATTATCTTTAATATAAAGATTAGTATTACCATTAGCAAAAACAAAGGTGATATTAACATTATCATCTGCTAAAATAATATTTTGTAATTCATTATTTTGTAAATCATTTTCAATTTCTCTTACAAATTTAAGTTTCTCTAAATTATAATTAAAATTTTTAGTATTATTTATTTCTTCTTTTTTGACTAAATTAAAACTAGAAAAAAGCAAAGTTAAAACAGTACCTACTAAAATAACGGTGGCTAAAAGTTCAATTAGGGTAAAGCCTTTATTATTCATTTGCATAAGTATCACCTACTTCATCTAAAAAATAAATATTACACTCATTTGCACCATTTGACACAATATTTAAACCATTTACATCTGCATTTATCTCTGTATTGACATCATAATTTTGACAACTATAAGTAAAATTATTTGACATAATTTTAATAGTTTCATTATTACGATAATACATCTTTATTTTTACATCACCAAAATCTTGAAATACTACATTACATAAGGCAGCATTACTTGCCTTAATCTTAAATTTTCTTGTTACATTATTGTATTTAATTGTGCCATTATTACAAGATGCACTAACTAAAGCATAATTATCAAAAGATATACTCTCACTCTTTTCTTTTACACCATTTTTAATAATATAAACATTAATTCTTTTATCACTTACATCGCTTTCTAAAAAGCTTTCTTTTATTCTTTTATTATATTCATCTAAAAGATTATTTTTCATTCGAAAACTAGTAATTAAAAAAGTAATGAAAGTCAAAAACAAAAGAAAGAAAGTATAAATTAAGGACATTGAAATAAAACCGTTTTTCTTCATACTTACACACTTACCCAACTATAATAATTATGGCAATTATGGTAACACGTCTTATATTCTATAGCTAAAATATTATCAGCTATAATATCAATATTTATTCTTTTTAAATAATTTTTAAAAGATAAAGAAATATCAAGTTGACAACTATCAGAATAAAGACAAGTCTTTAACTTTTTTAATTCACTAGTTTTAATTAAAACTAGTGAATTAACTTCATAATCTTTAAATAAATTACTATAAAATAAAGAATTATAATTATTTTTATCAATTTCTAAATAACCATCATTATCATTAAGATTATTAATACTATTTTTAAAATCATCATTATAGATTAAATCTTTTATATATTCACTACGATATATATAACTTATTTGATCATCATATTTCTTTTGTTCTTGACTTTGTAATATTCTTTTAAAAGTATTATATAAAAGCAGTAAAGAAGATGTTAGGACGACTATAGCAATTAGGCTTTCTAAAAAAGCAAAACCACATTTTTTCATATCACACCTCTTTATCTTACCTATAACAATTATAACTTAAAGAATTATTTTAAGCAATCTTTTATTTTTTACTATTTTTTGATATGATAATTTTGTGTTTTAATAATGAATATAAAATATTACCCAAATGATGGAACAGTTATAAATGAATATAATATATCTAAAAATATAGGTAATTCATTTAATATGGAAGAAAAATTAAATTTAGAAAATAAAATAGAAATGTATGAGAATATAATTAAAGATTATGAAAAGAAAATTAAAATTAAGAAAGATAAACAATTTATTAAAAAATTTTTAATTATAATATTTACAATAACTAACTTAATAATTATTGGAAAATCTATCTTATTATTTTTAAATTATGGTTTAACTACTAATTTACTTTCTAAAAGTATTATTATTTTAATATTCACTATTTTTAGTGCCCTTAATATAGAAGAAATTAAAAAAGAAAAAAGTATTGTTCTTTTAACCCAAGAACTCACGATTTTAAAACATAATTTAAATATTACTAAAGAAAAATTAAATAACTTAAGTTTAGAGAAAAATCTACATCAAGATAATAAACCAATATTTCTAATATCCGGAAGAATACTTGAAGAAGATATCAAAAAAGAAATGAATTATACCTATAAAAATCATTATGAAGAAATAAAAAGAACTAGGACTAAAAATAAACAGTAAATTTTTCCATTGACATATATACCTTTATATGATAGTATATAGGACATTCCGAGTA
Organism: uncultured Bacilli bacterium; assembly: GCA_947624505.1. GTDB lineage: Bacteria > Bacillota_I > Bacilli_A > RF39 > UBA660 > SIG200. The sequence continues at coordinate 11,008 of CANQKO010000016.1, forward strand.
AAAAATTAGATAAAAAGGGATATTTCGAAACACTATGAGGGTATTTAATACCAAAACTTTAAAAATCTCAAAAGAGATTTTTTTCATTATAAGTAATATCTTTGGTACTTGGTCCTTTGATTACTTTACCTGAAAGTGAAAAACGAGATGCGTGACAAGGACAATCCCAAGTTTTATCAACTGCATTAAATATTAAACTACAACCCATATGTGGGCAAGTATTATAGACCTTATATTCTTTATCATTGTCTTTATAGATAGCAACACTTTTTCCATTAATATTTTTTATTTTAACATTTTGATACCAATCTTTATTTTTCTTTATTTTACTTTTTAAAAATCCCTTACTATTATAAAAAATATTCATTATTTTAGGTAAAGTATTTTTAATATGAATAACTCTTAATGGATCAGTCAAACTGGCATATTTACTTGTATTACCCATTATTAAATCACTTAAGATAAAACCCGCTAAAGAGCCATTAGTCATTCCCCAAGTATTATAACCAGTACCAATAAGTAATGTCTTATCATTCTTCTTAACATATCCTATATAAGGTATTTTATCTAATGTTATTAAATCATCATTCTTCCAAATATATTTTACTTTTAAATTTAAATTGTTTGCTTTTTTAATTACCTCTTCATAATTTTCTTTTTCATCTATCTTATTACTAATATTATGAGAATTACTTAAATATATTAAATAATCTTTATGATATCTTATGGATGTTGTTGGTTTATTAGAAGTTATATAGGTTTTATGAGCATTCTTAGCTAAAGAAGCTATTATATATGATTTTTCAATATTAGTTTTTATGGGTAAAAAATAAGGGAATAAAAAGAAAGGATAATGACAAGCTAAGACAATTTTTTTCGCTTTAATTACATATTTATCAGTTTGTAAGTTATAATATTCACCATTTTTTATAATATTATTTACTTTAGTTTTTTCATATATTGGTTTATTAAATTTTCTTATTATCTTTTTTAACGCTAATAAATATTTTAGAGGATGAAATACATAGGTATCACTAACTTTAATAGCATATTTATTTTGAACATATAATAAATCTCTATTATATTCTTCTACCCTTTCCCCAAAACTAGTTAGTAATTCTTTTTCTTTTTTTATTTTCTCTATTTCTTTTTCTTCATTAGCAAAAACAAAAGAATCAGTTTTCTCTAAATCACAAAGAATCTTTTCTTTATTAATAATATCTACAATTTTTTTAATAGCGTATTTTTGGGAATCATAATATAATTTAGCTTTTTCATAATTACTTTGTTTTAAAATATCACTATATATTAATTCTTGTAAAAAATTAATTTTCCCTGTTGTATAACCACTTACTCCACTCCCTACTAAATTAGCCTCAACTAAAACAACATTAAGATTACTTTTTCTTAAATTATAAAGAGTTGATAAACCCGTAATACCTCCCCCAATAATTAATATATCACAAGTAATATCTTTATCTAAAGAAACATAATCATTATAATCATAACCATCTAACCATATACTTTGATTTTTCACTTTCATCACCATTATTATTATGTCTTTTTATTTTAAAAAAACTAATAAAATTGCATATCAACTTTATTAGTCTAATATTTATTTTAAAACTATATAAGGATCAGGCGATGCTTTTTAATTATTATTTTAAGAGTTTCCACCCCTCTATCTTAGAACCATATTTTTCTTCTTGCTCTTTTAGTTTATTATATAAATCTTTTTTGAATAATTCATTATTGGTAATTTCTGAAAGAAATTCATAGGCTATTTGCTTCTTTTCTTCTTCACTCAGTTCTCGATTAGAATTTACAGCAATTATATCTTCGTTAGCTGCTAGATTATTTTCTTTTATCTTATTTTTGCCATTTTGTAAGGGAATAGAAAATAATAAAATAAATGTAATAACTAATAATATAGTCTTTTTCATAACAAATTATCACCTCCTTTCGCTATCTCGTAGTCTTTTAATCAAAAATTGTTTTTAATCCTCTACAATACTTTAATTTTAGTAAAAGAAATATATTATTTAAACATATTAGTAAAAAATTTGTATAAACTATTTGTTTAAATTTTAATATTCTTAAATTTAATAAGTAAAGTCTAATATTTCCTAAATTTGTTTGAAATAAATACAATTTAAATATTATTAAAATTAATGTTAATAGAATAAAACTTATTATGTAATAAATAATCGTTTTCCCAAAAGAAATATTTATTATCTCATAATTTTTGTAACCTAAAATCTTGAGTAAAACATAATTAGATTTTTCCTTATCATAAATACTTTTGATAAAGAAAAAAATACATATTATAACTATTAAATCAACAATCATTTTATAAATTTTAAAATTTAATAAAGTCTTTTCTAATATTTCTATTTCAGTATGTTTATTCATATTTTTTAAATAAAAAGTAATTTTTTTACTATTTAAATAAGCATTAAACCTTTGTGTATCTTTATAACTTGCTAATACCACATAATAACTATTTATATTTTCATCTTCATTGTAATTAACTTCCAATTTCTCTATATTAAAATTTTTTTTAATATTTTTTATCAGATTATCATTTATATTTTTGGTATTCTCTATTATATAACCTCTATTTTCCTCATAAACTCCATAAATATCATTTATATTATACTCATAATAATCATAAATAAAGAAAAATATACATAAAATTAGCAATAATATTGAAAGTAACAGTATGTTGATAATATTTATTTTTTTATTTCTAAAAGAAGCAATAATATTAAATATCATTATCTATCTTTCTAAAATTTATAATTCCATTTAGAATTATATTAATAATAAATAAGAAAATAACGTATATTATTGATTTTAAATCATACATTAATCGATATTTATAAAATAAGAATGGATAATAATCTAAGACAGTTTTCAAGCCAATGTAAGTTATTGAAGATATTATAAGAGTAAAAAATAAATAAATAATTGTTTTTAACATCATAGTTATAATATAAGTTATTTTTACTTTAGACATATTATAACCTAATTTATATAATAAAATATAATATTCTTTATCATCATTAAAGTCTTTTTGATAAATTAAAAAGATAAAAAGACTAATTAAAATAAATATAAAAGTAATAATGTGAGTAACCTGATTATTCATTTCAGCAAGTTTATCATAATTAATAAAACTTATTGCCTCATAATTAAAATCTAAATTTTTAAGTGTTTCTTCGACTTCTTCCAAATTTTTAATATCATCTACCGTAATGATGAAATTAGAAGTTTTATTAAATTCATAATTGCTTTTATCTTTTTTATACATATTTTCAACTATTTCATTATAGACTTTATGATTAACGTAGCAATCCGCTTCATCAATTGAATAATCACTATTTTTATATATGCCAACCAATCTAACTTTCGTTTCATATATGTCAGTTGGATCTTTTGTAATGCCATATAAATTACCATAATATTTTAAAGTTAATTCAGTATTTAAATATTTTTTCAAATCGATTCGATTTTCTTTTGTATTCTTGGTAATAAAATCAGCAAATTTATAATAGTTATATGGACATACCATATACGCCCCATCATCATCAACAAAATCTGAACCCATAATAATTTTTGGTAAACTTTCATTAGTGGCACTATTTAAATTTGTGCTATTATTTTCTAACTCTACTATTTCAACGGTCTTATTTATATGAGTCATATATGCAACATTAACAATATGAGTAATATCTTTTAAAGTAGTCATATCTTTTTCACGATCACTTTTTCCAGTTACACGTAATTGCCTAAAATCTAAATTTTGATAAATATCATTTTCAACAAAATTTGTATTTGTTTTTTGATAAGTATTTGAAAGAATTGCAACAGCCATTAAAAGCCCAATAATGAAAGCAATCAAATAGTTAGATTTTTTTCTTAATTGAAATTTAATTAAATTAAAACTATTTTTCATCTTTAACCTCTTTTAATTCACGGTTTTCTATTACTAGTACTTTATCAGCATAATTTTTAACTCTATCATCGTGAGAAACAATAATAACACATTTATTTTGTTTAGATAAATCTTTTAATATTTTTAGAATATTAACGGCATTTTCTGAATCCAAGGCTCCAGTTGGCTCATCAGCAAGAATAATATTTGGATTATTGGCAAGAGCTCTAGCTATAGCTACTCTTTGAGCTTCTCCACCTGATAATTCTTTGGGGTAGTGATTCTCTCTTTTTTGCAAATCAACTTTTTTTAACATTGAATATGCAAGATTTTTTCTATCTTTATTATCAATTTTATTATTTAAATACATTGGTAACATAACATTCTCATACGCTTTCATTAATGGATTTAAATAATAATTTTGAAAGACAAAACCAATATTTTTATTTCTTATCTCTGATTTTTCATTATCACTTAATTTAGTTACATCTTTACCATCAATAAATAAACTACCTGAATCATAGTTTAAAAGCAAACCCAGAATTTCAATTAATGTTGTTTTACCAGCCCCGCTTTTGCCGATAATACAATATAGATAACCCGAATTAAATTCATAATTAATGTTTTCTAAAATTTTTAAGGTTTTACCATCTTTTTTATAATTTTTACTTATCCTACTTAATTTTAACATTTTGAACTCCCTCTAATATAATTTAAAGCGTGAAAAATTAATATATTTTCTATATTGATTTTCCTGTTAATTGATTACTTATTTAGTTAAGACATCTAATCCACAGCCTTTCTTTTTACAATAAAAAATATACTAGAGTACATTTAAAAAATAAAGAGATTATTAGGAACATCAAAGTTTTTTATGTTCTTAATAATCTCATCTATATATTATTTAAAATATTAAAAAATAAATTTTCTTTTTCTTTTAATATCTCATAAGTAGAACAAGATGGCGAATAACACTCATTATTAGGTAATGAATATTCAATATTAGAATTGTAATCATAATAATTTAATGTCTTTGATAAAATATGGTAAATATATTCTTCTACAATATTGTGATTTTCATCAAAAAATTGTAAAGAAATTAAATCAGCATTAGGAATAAAGTCAATTTCAATATCCTGACTATTATATTTATTTTTAAAATAATAATAATCCTCTTTCTTCGTAAATTTTTCAAGTTTTAAGGCTAATTTATTACTTGAATTAGAATTATTTATTGTTTCTTGATTGCCTGATTTTAGTTTTGATTTTTTCAAAAATAATAAATTTCTATTTTCATAATCCTTTACAAGATTTAGTTTTATTATTTCAAATGTATCATCATAATAAATTTTTAAATATAAATCATTTATATCTTTTTCTTTTAAATAACTTTCATATCCATTATAATCGTAAAATAAAATACTATTATCGTTAGTCATAAAAATAAAATTATCATCTTGTACTTGATTTAAATATAATTCTATTTTGAGTATTTCTACATCTTCTTTAGAATTTATTTTACCTAAATTAAAATAAATTTTTTCTTTAGTATTTATATAAAGTCCATTACTTACGTGAAACATTTTACCAGTAGCGTTTATCGTATAAATTTTAATAGAACGAAATTGATTTATAAAATAATATCCTAAAAATATAAATACCAAAATTGTAATTATTATTAAAGATATTTTAAATTTCCTCATATGCTTATTATTCTCCTTAAATAATTTAAGGAGAATATTTCCTTTAGGGTTTCTTTCACCAGATAACAATTCTTCAATTGTAACTTTAAACAAAATACTTAATTTTTGCAAGATTTCAATATCTGCAAGAGTTTTTCCACACTCCCATTTACTAACCGCACCTCTACTAATAGGTATTTTTTCCGCTAATTCTTCTTGGGTCCATCCCTTTTCTTCTCTTAATTTTTTAATAAATTTTCCTATTTCCTTAGTATTCATTTTATCTTTTAAATATCTTATTCAAGAATTCCTTTAATTCTTCTTACACCAGCACTAGATGATTCTTCTTTGATAATTTTAAAGTGACCAAGAACACCTGTATTAGAAACGTGTGGTCCACCACAAATTTCTTTTGACAAATTACCTATCGTATAAACTTTAACTATTTCCCCATACTTGTTTGCAAATGTCCCGTGTGCTCCTTCTTCTTTTGCTTTCTCATAAGGTATTTCTTCAAAAGTAACTGGAGTATTTGTTTGAATCATTTCATTTACTCTATTTTCAATTTTTATCTTTTCTTCATCCGTTAGTTTATGATCTAAATTGAAATCAAAGCGAATTCTTTCACTCGTTATATTACAGCCTTTTTGATAAATTTCTTTACCATAAATTTCTTGTAAAGTTGCAAGTAATAAATGAGCAAGTGTATGATATTTAACCGATGTTTCTGATGTATCAGCAAGGCCTCCTTTAAATGAACCAGCATCAATTGTTCTTGATTTTTCTTGGTGAACTTTAAAAGCTTCTTCAAAGCCTTTAATATCTACTTCTAAATTATTTTCTTTCGCTAGTTCAACCGTCATTTCAATTGGAAAACCAAAGGTATCAAACAATTTAAAAGCATCAACGCCACTTAAAGTATTACCATCTAAATGTTTAATTGTTTTATAAAATAATTTTTCGCCATCTTTTAATGTTTTACTAAATTTATTATATTCTTTTTCTAATTCTCTAAAAACAACTTCTTTATTTCTTTTTAGTTCTTCATATATATCTTGGTATTCTAAAATATATATATTAGCTAAATCTTCTAAAACATATTCAGAAATACCTAGTTTTTTTAAATGTCTAATCATTCTTCTAAGTAACCTACGAAGAACATAACCAGCTCCAATATTAGATGGGGTAATAGAATGGTCATCTGCTAAAATAAAGATACTTGTTCTTAAATGATCCATAATAATACGAAAAGATGCTTTATTATCTGCATATTTTAAATGAGATAATTCTTCTAATTTAGCTTTAACACCCGCAAAAATTTCTGAATCATAAACACTTTCATAACCATTTAAAACGGTAATGGTTCTCTCTAATCCCATACCGGTATCAACATTTTGTTGTTTAAGTTTAGATAGATGTCCTTCTTCATCTTTATAAAATTCCATAAAAACATCATTCCAAATTTCCAAGTATTTACCACAAGAACAAGCTGGATTACAATTAGGATTACATTTAGGTTTACCCGTATCATAAAACATTTCAGTATCTGGGCCACACGGACCAATTCCACTACCTAAAATCCAAAAGTTATTTTCTTTAGGTAAATAGAATAAATGATCTTCATCTACACCTAAACTATGCCAGATATTATAACTTTCTTCATCTCTTGGAGCATCATTATCCCCAGCAAAAACGGTAAAATATAATTTTTCTTTAGGAATATTTAAATATTCTTTACTAGTTAAAAATTCATAACTATATTTAATAGCGTCTTCTTTAAAATAAGCCCCAAGACTCCAGTTACCAAGCATTTCAAAAAAAGTTAAATGTGATGCATCTCCTACTTCATCAATATCACTAGTTCTAATACATTTTTGGACATCCGTAAGTTTATTGCCGCTAGGGTGATGTTCGCCAAGTAGGTATGGTACTAAAGGATGCATCCCCGCGGTCGTAAATAATACAGTTGGGTCATTTTCTGGAACAATTGATGATGAAGTGATTATCTTATGACCTTTACTTTCAAAAAATTTTAAATACTTTTCTCTTAATTCTTTTGCTTCCATTATTTAATTCCTTCCAAAAATTTAAATACTTTATCTTTTAAAGCATCTTTATCATCATTTGCTAATATATAATCAAATTCGGCATAATTATCTAAGGCTGTTTCTGATCTATGAGCTTGTTCTTCAACAGACAAAGGACTTATCCCAAATTGATTTTCCACACAAATAGTATAGACATTATCATAATTTAATTTCATTTCTTCTATTTCAATTGGAAAACGAACATCACTGATAATCAAATTATCGGTATATTTTTCATATACTTTGATATTATCTAGCATTTTTTTAACAAAAAATAATTCATCAATATCTCTTATTTCATCCCCTAATTTTTGTAAAAAACCTCTTGGTTTAGTATTAGGGTTGCCATCCCAATCAGTTAATTCTTCGGCTAAGTTTTTAAGTGGTTTACTATATTCAGTAATAACACATTTTTCTAATTTATAAATATAGTATTCTTTAATTAACTTAGCAACTTCTCCTTTCCCACTTCCAGCTTTACCAGCCACTAAAAATATTCTCATAATCTCACCTTTCTTTTTTAAAAAATAAAAAGGATGTGCCTAAGGAGTCATATAGACGGTACCATCCTTTATTTAACTTACTTTTTCTTTATCGGGAAAACCCGTTTAACCTCCAAAAGCAGCAATATTTAAGATAATTATTAGTTTTCACCAACCACTAATTCTCTTTTAAATTATTCCTAAATACCTCTTTTTTCATCGATTACTTCATTAATATATCATATTTTAATAAATTTTTAAACCATTTTTTTACTATTTATTTTATCAATTGTGAAAAGAACCAATACTTTTAAAAGCGTTAAAATTGGTGTTGCTAAAATCATTCCAATGATACCGAAAAAATGGCCAAAAACTAAAAGTGCAATAATGATTAATACTGGATGGGTTTGACTAGCCTTACTCATTACAATTGGTTGTAAAATATAATTTTCAATAATTTGAACAATGACGCAAATTATAAGCGTACCAATACCTATTAAAGGATCTTGCGTAATACCGACAATAACGGCAGTAACACCACCAATATAAGGACCAATAAAAGGTATTAAATCAGTTATGCCACAAATAACACCAAATAAAAGTGGCGCTCTTAAACCAACTAAGGCAAAACCAAGGGAATCACAAATTAAAACCATTAAAGCGACAACAAAAGTCCCATTAACACATTTTCTAACTTCACAACTAATCCGATTAGCAAGATATAAAACATCTTCTTCTATTTTTGGTGGTATTAATTTTTTAACATGTTCACCAATATTATCATAATCAATAAGTAAATAAAGCCCAATAATAAGTCCCATTCCAAATGTTCCAATACCACTAAATAAAGAAATAACTAAACTAATAATTTTATTTGGTAAAACACTAGCAATATCAATACTATAATTAGTTATTGTTGCTAATACTTTATTTTTAAATTCACTTAAATTTAAACCGCTTTGTTGGAAATTATTAAAAATATTATTAATTTTATTAGTAGCTCTTTCCACTAAACTAGGTAACATTCCCATAAGTTCATTTACTTCATTATAGAATGTTGGAATAAAGAAATATAATAATCCTAAAATTAATAAAACAAAAATAGCAAAAGTTAAAATAGAACTTATAGTATTATTATTTATTTTTTCATTTATTTTCTTAACCAGTGGTCTAAGTAACCAAGCTAATACAAAACCAATAAAAAAAGGACTAATAACTTTAAGCAAATCGATAAATATCTCATATACAAGTAAAACTTTACAAGCAACAATAGCTGCTAGAACAAGCATTGCAATAAAAACTATATAAAGTAATTTTAAAATCTTTTTAGATAAACTTATTACTTCATTTAATTCACCCTTATTTATTTCTTTATCATCTGTCTTCTTCATCTAATCACTTCCTAATTTAAGTATACTATAATTTTTTAAAAAAACAATTAGATAATTAAAAAGCACACAAGATGTGTACTAATTTTTTTTAGCAGTAGCTAGGTTATTTGCTTTATCTAACATATTATTAATAAGTTTATCAGCTTTATCTTTAGTATTTTTATTCATCAAGACATAAGTTCCTACACCAATCATACTAGCCATCGCCATACAAGCAATCATTTCCATTTTTTTCATTAGTTCACCTCATTTTTATTATGAACTAATTTTTTAATCTTTATGTATGTAAATATTATTCAACCGGTCTTGTAAAGTAGTTTTTCTTTCCATTCCATAATCATTCATAACCCCTTTATAAAAACTTTTAACATCCCCAATAATAATTAGACTTTTTTTAGCCCGACTTACACCAGTATATAATAATTTATTATAAAGCATACCACCATATTGATAAGTAATAGGCATAATAACGTGATCAAATTCACTACCTTGACTCTTATGAACTGTTATAGCATAAGCGTGACGAATATTCTTTAAATCTTTCCGAGGAATATCAACTATATTACCATCAAAATCTATTTTAATCATTTCTTTTTTATAATTACTTCCGGTTAAATATATATCTTTAATAAAACCAATATCACCATTAAAAACATTATTATCAGTATCATTAACTAATTGTAATACTTTATCTCCTACTTTATATATTACTTCGCCATAAGTAGTTTTATTTAATTTTTCATTAGGATTAAATATTCCTTCTAACAGACGATTTAAATTATCAATGCCATTTTCACCCTTATACATTGGGGCTAATATTTGTAAATTATTTTCATCATAACCTTTTTCAATTCCCGCTTCAATAATTACTTTAATTGTATTTAAAATATTTTTACTATCAACACTAATAAAATTATAATCATCTTTTTTATTTACAAATTCTTCACTTAAATCTTTATTTTTTATTTCTCTTGCTAAATAAGGAATATAAGAGTTTTCACTTTGCCGATAAATTAAATTTAAAGGGACAAAATTAAATAAAGAAGAATTAATTAAATCACTTAATACTAGCCCTGGCCCCACCGATGGTAATTGAAAGACATCACCCACTAAAATTAATTTCACATTACTATAAATACCTTTCAATAAAGAGGCAAAAATGGTAGAATCAATCATACTTACTTCATCAACTATAATTAGTTTTTGAAAATTTTTATTATTTTCATTAACACCAAAACTATTAGTTTCTTTATTCCATTTTAAATATCGATGAATTGTTTGAGCAGGCAAATTAGTAGCAAGACTCATCTTTTTCGCTGCCCTTCCCGTCGGTGCTAAAAGAGCAATATTTTCTAAGATATTCATATTATTTAATTTATTTTTTTCAATATATAATTTAACAATGGCATTTATAATTGTTGTCTTACCTGTACCAGGGCCTCCAGAAATAATGGTAATATTATTATTTAGGGATGAAGTAATGGCTTTTATTTGATCTTCATTATAAGTAATCTTTAATTTCTTTTCTAAATTAACTATTTTCTCACTATAATCATAATTTGTTATTTCTTTATTATCAATTTTCTTTAATAATTCAGCAATAACAATTTCTGATTCATAATATTCTTGCAAGTATATATGATCATTTTCCTTCACAATAAATAATTCATTTTCTAACTCTTCTAAATATTCTTGGAATAGGTCAGCAGCAATATCTATTTTATATAATCGGCCTAAATAAGTATGAATATCACTTGTATAACTATAAATATCTCCCAAATTAGTGGCTAAAAGTTTTAATACTTCAATAATACAAGCTTTAACTCTTCTCTTATCATAAAAATCATTATTATTGTTATTTAAAAAAATATTATCTAATCTTTTAAAATCAATTATTTCATTTAATAAATAAATATTATTATCTAAGATATCGCTAATGCGATCTTTATATTTAAGATATATTCTACCAGCTTCTTCAATGGAAAAACCTAAATTTTTTAATTTTAAAATCACATCCGAACTTTTAGTATAGTTAATTAATGATTCAAATATTTTATCTCTAGCTTTTTCCGTTATCCCTTCAATTTTATCTAAAGCAAATTTATTTTCTTTAATAATATCTAGGCTTTTATTTCCATATACAGAAACAATTTTTTCCGCGGTTTTCTTTCCACACCCTTTAATAAAAGAACTACTTAAAAATTCTATAATGTCGTCATTTTCTTTGGGGGTAATAAGTGTATAACTATTGATATGAAATTGGCTACCAAATTTTTCATTATAAACAAAATTACCCTCAAGTTGCATTAAAGTTTCTAGTTTTAAATCAAGGACATTGCCAGTAATCGTTATAGTTTTTTTTAAATAATTTTTATCACTTTCATTCGTAACTTCAGATACTTTAAAAAGCGCAACTAGATAACTATTTGCTTCATTATAATAAATTGTACTTTTGATTTTTCCTATTAAAATGCTCATAAAACAATTATACCTTAAAATTAAAATAAAAAAAAGCCAATTTTATCTCGGCAATATAAAAAGCTCGATTCCTCGAACTTTAAATTTCTTATGGCGGAGCAGGAGAGATTTGAACTCTCGCGACAGTTACCCATCCTACACCCTTAGCAGGGGCGCCTCTTCAGCC
>CANQKO010000017.1 GCA_947624505.1 uncultured Bacilli bacterium
CCACAGCTTTAAATATGCGATCATACATTAAGCCAAAAAATTTTTTTGTTTCAGTGTCCATTAATCATCTCTCCTTTCTATTTTTTATTCACACTGATTATTCTTATAACTGGTACTATTACCATAAGTAATTCAGTTATAAGCTAAATCATCTTTTAAGTAAACAAATTTTTCTTCCTCCCTTCACTATATATATTAGCTTTTTTTCTTCGATTTCCTTTTTTTTAGAGAAAATTTTTCAAAAAAAAACTAACTTTTTAAAGTTAGACCTCTTTATCATTTAATCTTAACTAAAATGATAAACATTAAAAGAAGGGCTGTTAAACAAACGAAAATCTATTTTATTAAAGCCTATTCCGTTTGTTATAAATAATTCTTTATCATTAATATTATAATAAGCATTAAGATATGTTTTAGCGCCTTCTGTTTTAATAATACCCCCAACATAAGGAATGTTAATAATTCCTCCTAAGCTGTGGCCGCTTAAAACAGTATTAATACCCTTGTTTTCTAAATTAATAAAATTATCAGGTTTATGGGTGATAACTAAATTATAATTAACAGGTATTTCCGTATTTAAAAGTTCATCTATTTTAGTTACATCATTTAAACCGATAATATTAATCGGGGTATTATCTTTATAAAACAATAACATATTACTATCATCTAATAATTTAAAATTAGCATCAAATAATAAATCTTGATATTTTTTTTCTTCATCATAATCATTATCACCATAGATAGCTATTTTATATAGTGATGCTTTTAAACTTTTAAAAGCATTTCTTAAATTATTATAATCTTCTTCTGTGTATTTTACCCCCTTTTTAAATAAATCCCCACTAAAGATAATAATATCAGCCTTTTCTTTATTAATTTTATTTACTAATTTATCTAATTTTTTGGTATCCTTAGCATATAAAATATCTGAAAAATGAACTATTTTTAAATCTTTAAAACTATCAGGTACATTACCTTTTATTTCTAAATAATTAACTTTTAATTGGTTAACTTCTATATATTTACCATATAAAAATAAAGATACTAAACATAATATAATGATTATTAAAAATTTACGCATAAATCCTCCCTTAAATAAAACTTAATATTAAACAGATAAAATTATGAAATGAATGATACGTTATACTTGTCCAAATATTATCAGTTTTATAGTACATAAGAGATAAAAATAAACCCATACTTCCATAAGGAATTAAATATAATAATTCATAATAATTACCCAAAATTAAAGCATTTAAAATATGTAGAAAACCAAAAATAAAACCGGACGATATAATATAAATATATTTATTTTTAAAAGCATCTTTTAAATAAATACGCGTCATTAATTCTTCAATAATCGGGGCAAAAATTAAAGCGTTTAATATGTAATATATAGGATAAGCTTTTAGTAAAACTTGATTAGCTTCTTCATTTAAAGAATTATTATAAAAATAATTAATAATATTTAAACTTATTAACATTATAAGTAAGCCAAAGAAATAATATTTAAAAGAACTTTTTAAATACATTTTTTTATTTTTCTTAAAATCAGCTAATTTACTAATAATAACTTTTCTAAAGATATACAAAAAGATAATTAGTAAGATTAAATCACATAAGATATTACTTAAAGTATATAAAATATTATTATGATTATTAATAACTAATAAAGTTAAAGATAAACCTAAAACAAAATATAATAATATTATTAAAAATTCTTTTAATAAAGATTTAAAAACATTTAAAATACTATGATTATCGTTCATTCTTAACACCTAGTATAAATATACCATAAGTTAAAAAAGTATTCAATGGTGCTTGATAATAACTATCTCTTGTGTTAAAATTTTTAATAGAGAGTAGGTGTTCTAAAAGCGTGAAGAAATTATTTTTAGGATTAAGTATTTTCTTTTTATTTTTAATAAATGCAAATGCTGCTTCTTTATGTTCATATAAAGACCAAATTACTTTGAATCAAAAAGCAGCAAATATAAAAAGAGGTTATGATATTATAACTGAAATTTATGAAGATGAAGATGGGGAAGTTGATGTAGATACTTTTAGAATTTCTATTTATAACTTAACTGAAGAATTCTATGCTGTTATAACTAATACAAAAAATAGGGATGAAAAAAGAATCAATTATAGCGATGTAGTTGATGGAGTTGCTTCCTTTGATTGGGATGATGTTGGTGATTTAACTACGTTTGATATAAAAATTTATACATCAAGTAAATCACCTTGTCCTGATGAACTTTATAAAACATTATTGTTAACAACTCCAAGATATAATCCTTATTCCGAAACCAATGCTTGTTATAGTGCTCCAGAATTTAGCTTATGTCAAAGATATGTTACCTTTTCCCAAATGTCCCAAGACGAATTCTTAGATAGAGTTGAGGGATATATTGAAGGAACTGTTGATGAAGATGATCAAAATATTCCTAAAGATGATCAAAATTTTTTTACAAAATTAATTAAATTTATTAGCAAATATAAATGGGTATTTATTATTGGAACAGTTGTAGTTATTGGTGTTTCTGGCGGTTATGTTGTAATCAAGAAAAATAGAAAGCAAAGGAAGTTGGAAATATGAAATATATTAAAAAAATAACATTATTTTTAATAATGTTTTTAACATTTATAAGTTATGGTTATGCTAGGGATTGTGCTGAACCTATAGTAGGTAAAGTTGGCTTTAATGAACCAACCGGTCTTTTATATTCTTATTCTTATAATACAAATCAGCAAAATATTGATTATAAGTATAAATTATATAATTTTAATACTTCAAAAGGAGAATCAATTTACGGATATTGCTTTGAAGCAGGTAAAAAATCTAAAAAGAATTCCAATGCTGATGCTAGTTTTAATTGCCAAAGGCCGATCTTTGATGTTGCTGATGGCAAGTCTAACGAGCAACATATTTTGGATGCTGGTATAATTGCCATCTTTCAAAATGGCTATAGTAATAAAAATAAAAATGGCCCTTTAACTTATAACGGTAAAACTTTTACAGATGGTGAGTCTTTTGCTGTCACTGAGCTTGCATTAAGAATTTATGGTATGTATTTTGGCAGTGTCGGGTATGGCGGTTATAGTACTACACAATTAAATCCATCTCACCAAGCTTATGCTGATGCGTGGTATAGTACGTTAAATAAAAATGGTTTGGTATCTAGAGCAACTGGGAAAAGTTATACACCATTTAATCCTAAAGGAAAATCTTTGGGATGGAAATTTAATGGCGCTGATGTTTCAAGTGATATTGAAGGTGCTGCTAGAGATTTAGTTGCTAAAGGTTTAGAAGCTGCCGCTGCATTTAGAGAAAATCCAAAAGTAGCGTCAATTAAAGTTACTCGTATGCCAGATGCTAGTAATAGTAGAAAAGCCGAGTTAGATTCAGAAACAGATATAATAAATTATGAATATACAGTTGAATATACTATTAACATTAGTAATTTTAATTCTTCTGATGCTTATGTTAAGTTTGAATTTAGTTGTCCTGAATGTGCTAGGAATGGAGTAAATTACGAAATATTTTTAAATGATAAAAGTTATGGAACAACTTTTCCAAGTGATATGTTAAAAGATTCTAGTTTAGTTACTAATGGTTCAGGCGATATTAATTTAAAAATAACATTTAAAGCCTCAAGTGATACTTATGACTGTAAAAATTTAAAATATGATATCAGTTATAAATATAAGGATGATACTATTTCAACAGAAGTATATGAATATCAAGCTGATGGTTGTACAAATTGTCAAAAGTTTTTTGTTTTATACACTGATGATGCTGAATTTAATGATCACGTTGGCGATGGTAAAGGTGGTGACGGTGGTGAAGATCTTAATCTTTGTATTTCAGTCACTTTAGATGATACTTGTGCAGGACTTCAAAGACAATGTAACTTAAATATTGAAGGCGCTTGTGAAAAATTTAATGAAGAATACGGTGGCGAATGTGTTAACTGTACACCTTATGTTGGTGAAACTATGTGTACTACTGAAACTAGTGAGTTTGATGTTTTAGAAGGCTATGAAAATAAAGATTTTTCTTGTACCACACCTCCGGATAAAGAAAACATTAAAAAATGTATTATAAATGGTAAAGATATTAATAATGAAAGTTATCAAGATACAAAACAAATATCTAATGAATTTTGTTCGGTTTGGTGTAAAGAAGATTATCACTTTACAATGCCTGGGGATGTAAGTGTAACTAGTGTTAGATATCTTGAACTAAGAGCAGGAATTAAAGGAACTAAAAAATGTTATGCATCCTTAAATAAAGGTGATGTCGATACACCTGGTTCATTTGAATATATGTATGAACAAGTAAGAAAAAAGATGATAGATGCATATAATAATTATATTTTCTATCAATCAGCTTATGATGCTAGAAATGATGTTACGACAACGGAAATTCCAAGTAAACAAGTAGAATCACATTGTAATTATGTTACATATCCAGGTGTTACTGGTACAATTAAATATGTAAATACTTATGGAAATCTCTCTTTAACCCCTTATGATAGTTATGTTTCTCCAGTTACTGTTGCGACTAAATTTGATTATCTTCCGGAAAAAGGAATTTCATATGGTGCGATGGCTTTAGTAAGAGAATACGATGAAGATAATCGTAGTTATTATGTAAATGCTTATCAAAATCAAGGAAGTGTAACTAGCAGTAAATGGGTGTTAAAGAAAACCCGTGTAAATATTTCAAGTGCAGACGGTTTTTATGTACAATATTTAAATGATATAAAATTAAATTATACAACAATTTATTATTGGTATAGGAATACTTGGGTAACTGTTGATTACTTACCTAAACCACAGACTGTTTGTGAACCACATGCTGAAGGTACTTATGAAAGTTATAAAAATTACTCACTAACTTGGAGTTTTGATTTATATGATAGTAGTTCAACTGATGTTAATGGTAAGAAAACTAATTCTTGGGATGCAATTAATAAATTACCAAAAGAAGATAATGTTACTTGTGTACCAAGAAGTGGCAAAGTATATTGTACTTATGAAAGCAAAGGACATTATGGCGAATATACACATAGCACACCAACTGATATTGTAACTCGTTCCGAAGATGGCGCTAAATTTGATTATGATTATTATAAACGGATGGCTGATAATGCTGAAACCCAGATACAAAATTTTAGTACTGAACTTGATAGGTTAGTTCAAAAATATAATGATTGTACAACTTGGCAAATGGATTATCACTATGATCCAGTCGTTAAATTTGATTACGAAGAAGAATATATGCAACATATTTTATCAAATGAAATGGAACCAATAGATGAAATAGAAAAGGGAGAATTAAAAGTATATAAATGTACTTCGGAAGTTGATGATAGTTATACAGAATGTAAAGATGGTTGGGTTATTTCTTCAACACCAGTAAATGATACAGGAACAATGGGTGAAGATAAATTTATTATTAAAATAGAATCAGGTAAAGCGGTTCCTAAAAAAGAAACAATTAAGTTAAGCAAAACTTTAGCAATGAAAGAAGAAATAACAGTTAATGCTGAATATTGGGTACCTTCTCAATATTCAAATATTAATCCATCTGGTGGTATAGTAGAAACAACTGAAACGGATATTCCTAATGGAAGTCTACTTGAACACGCCCTTCCTGTTGGAGCACAAGCTCAAGGGTATTATAATTACGCAATAATTGTTGGTGATTTAGGAGAATATTATGGTACGGATAATTTAGGCAGAATTTGGGGCGATGAGGTAAATCTTTTCAAAACCACGGTTCAAGTTGTACACGAAGCTAATTCTGCTTGTTATGCAGTTGGTGGCGTTAAAACTAATTACGATGGTATAGTTAAAGATTATGAAAATGGAGTTTATGCTTGCCGTTATTCTGTCAATATTCCAGAATGTGATCCTGATCCGGATGGCAAATGTGATCCGAATTGTCCAAATGATCCAGATTGTCCAGATAATCCGGTTGATCCTGGTGGTTGTGATCCAGAACCCGATGGTAAATGTGATCCAAACTGTCCAGATGATCCGGATTGCCCTAAACAATGTCCTGATTGTCCGGTAGTTTGTGATCCGGATTTCGGTTGCTATTATGAAGGACCTAATTGTCCACCGAAGAGTTGTCCTGTTGTTTGTACAAATTGTGTTTATAATAATGGATTAAATGTTCAGAATAGACCTGTTACACCAGATGACTTTAATCCAAACGATCGGGATTTAGGAGACAACTGGGATTCGGGAATGGATTTTGATAATCCAGATAAAAGCGTTAATATTAAGACGTCGCTACAATTAAAAGCTTATGCTACAACTAAAGAAATTATAAATGATGGAAAAATTATTTATGATGTTGAAGAAAATAGTAGTGGCTTAACTTCGGCAAGTGGTGACTTAGCTGTTTTAGTTGATATGGATTCAAGAATGATACGTTGGATTCAAGAATATAACAAAAGCAAAGAAAACGAAGGTGGCTTTGCTAGTGATACACTAGAATGTTATGATTATGAATTAAACGGTAAAACCTATGCTAATGTATTCTGCTATAGCTCATTTATGGATGATTTAATTGATAGATTTGGTAATACAAAAGTTAAATTTTCAGTAGAAAGACCAGCTAAAGGTTCAAGAAGCGGACATCCTAGTGGAACAAGTTACTTTACTACTTGGGAAAAATCAGAAAGAAGTAACTGGCATGTAACTAATACAACAACAGAATTAAATGTATTTACCCAAAATTTTGGCTATGATCGAGAAAATGAAAGAGATTATGGTATTGGACCATCTTGGAAATAGGAAGGAAAAATTTTAATGAAAGAGAGTTTTTTAGGTTATTGGCTCGTCTTATTTGGCGTATTTGTAGTTGTAATTATGCTTTTAATAAGAAATGTAACTTCTAATAATACAGAAGATTATTATACCATAAAGCAAATTAGTGATTCGGCAATGATTGATGCAATTGACTTTGGCTATTATCGTGAATATGGTGAGTTAAAAATTAATAAAGAAAAATTTATGGAATCTTTCTTAAGAAGATTTGCTGATACTGTTTCCGGAGCATCTGGCTATAAAATATTATTTACAGGAATTTATGAAGCACCACCTAAAACTAGTGTCGAGGTAACAAGTAAATCAGAAAAATTTTTAATAGGTAGTGATTCGACTGAACTTGATATGGTTAATAGAATTAATTCAATATTAGAACTTGGTGATGGTGAGCCAATTAAAGGAAATGGTCATTCTTCTAGTTCTGGTGAACCACAAAATGATATTTCATCACCACCAGCTAATATTAATCCAAGTATTCCTACCACTCCAACGACCCCAACTACACCAACAACTCCAACTACACCTGATGAAGAAGATAAACCAACAGAAGAAAATAAATGTTCTGATACACCTTCTGTTAAATTTACTAAGACAGTTAGAGGGTTCTCTTTAGTTAGTGGTTATAGCCAATATTCTAAAGTTTATAGTGATGCAGCTATGAAAAAAGCTACTAATGTTACAGTTATTAGTGATGGTGAACCATTTACTATAATTGGTTATAATTCTGGTAGTAATGATGCTTGGTATATTAAAACTAAAGATGGCACTTGTGGTTGGGTAAATGGAACTTATATGGCTATTGCAATGACTGATTATTTACCTTCTGGTTCTAATAATATTCGTTATAATATTTTTAATGCTAGTAGTAGTCATTATCAAATTGGTGGTTATAACCTAGATGAATCAGGAAAAGCAAGTGTTGTAAATGGTGAAGGCATACCAGGAATAAATGGTAAACAATTATATTCAAGCGATTATAATAATTATGTTCCACTAGCTTGGCCAATGGCTAAAAAAATAAAATCAATAGTAGATAAATTAGGTAGCGGTACAGTCTTAGAAATTAATGATGCTTATAGACCTTATAAAGTATCAAAAATAGCTAGTTATTATTACAATACTAATATTGTTAAATCAAGTGGTCAATGGTATAGCAAATATTATAATTCAATTGTTAAGCCTAAAGGAACCGGATTTAATGATAGTTTCTTCCTAGCTAAATCATTGTCAGCTCACAATACTGGTTGTGCTGTTGACATTACTATAGCTGGAAAGGAATCGCAAATGCCAACTAAGATGCACGAATTAAGTTATTATGCGGCTTATTATAAGACAACGTCCAAGGGTAATAATAATTTAGCCACTCGTGTCGCAAATAGTACTGCAGCCAAAGAACTACATAATATAATGATGAACGGTACAGGCTTAACTGATTTAGCATCTGAATGGTGGCATTATCAATTAAGTAATGGATGTCATAATACAATAAAAAGTGAATATATGGATGGTAGTTCAGTTAACAAAAATAAAGTATCAAATTTATTTACTAGTTCTTATACCGAAAGTGAATACAATAGTCATTGTTTGAATTCAAATTGTTAAGGAGGAATAAAAATGGGAAATATTGTTGAAACATTAAAAAGATTTATATCAAATAAAAATACTGTTACGATTCTGGCTGTTTTGGCAGGTGTAATTATTTTATGGTATTTCTATAATAAAAGAGTAGAAGAAGCTATAACAACAATTAAAGTGCCTTATGCAATTAAAGCAGTAGATTCGACAAGAAAAATTGATTCAGAAAATATTGGTTATAAAGAGATAACTAGATCTTCTACGCAAGAAAGCGATATTATAACTAATGTAACAGAGTTAAATGACAAATATGTATGTGTTGGTCAAAAGGTACCAAAAGATGGTTTTTTCTATAAAACGCAAGTATGTGAATATAAGGAAATACCTAACTCTATTTTACAAGATTTAAAAGAGGGTTATGCACCATATACATTATCTGTTACATCAAGGGATACTTATGCCAACTCCATTCTTCCGGGGGATTATATAGATATTTATATGTCTGCCACTAGTGAAGATGGTGGTGTTATATGGGGTAGATTAATTCAAAGTATTCCAGTTCTTGCAGTTAGAGATTCAGCTGGTCGAGATGTTTTCTGGGATTCATCAGCTGGTGATACAGCGATGTTAATCTTTGCTGTCCCTGAAAAAGTTGAAGGTGAAGAAGATTTATTTACTTTACTTCAAATGACGGAATTAGTTAGTGGTTATTCAATTAAGTTGATACCAGTTATAAGAGGGGCATCATATACACAAAATGCGGGAGAAACAGCAGTCGATAGTCATTATTTAAGAGATTTTATAATGCGTAATTATGTTGAACCATCATATTAGAAATAGAAAGGGGTATAAAAAGTGACTGATGCTATATTTTCACAAATTGATTTTGGACCATTAAAAGAATTTTTGGATGATGATAATATTACCGATATTTCTTATGGTAATAATGGTCAAATTCATCTTAAAACTTTGGATAAAGGTGTCTATCGAATTGAAAGGCCAGATATTAATAATGCTTTAATGGAAAAACTAGCCTTTCAATGCTCTAATGTTATGGGTAAAACTTTTAATATGGCTCATCCCTTTTTAGACGCCGAATCAGCTGAGTTACGTTTAAACTTTATTCACGATTCAATTGCCACTAATGGAATATCTTGTGTTATCAGAAAAACACCAGCCAAGATTAGGCTTAATAAAGAAAAATTAATTAGTGAACAATATGTTACGGAAGATTTACTTGATTTTTTACTTACTTGTGTTGAAGGTCACTGTAACATTATAGTAAGTGGAGAAACTGGTTCTGGTAAAACTGAATTAGTTAAATACTTAGCTAGTCATACTAAAGAAAATGAAAAAGTTATAACAATTGAAGATACTTTGGAATTACACTTAGATAAGATATTTCCTCACCGAGATATTGTGGCAATGAAAACAAATAATATTGCTAGTTATACCGAAGTTTTAGTAGCATGTATGCGGCAAAACCCAAGATGGATTTTACTATCCGAGGTTCGTAGTGCTGAAGCAGTTACTGCGGTTCGTAACTCTATATCATCAGGACATAATATTATTTCTACTATCCACTCAGATAGTGCTAGAAATGTACCGATGCGTTTATATTCATTACTTGAATCAAGTCAAGATATTGAACAATTCTTAAATTCAATTCATCGTTATGTTCAACTAGCTATTCACGTTAAAGGTTATATGAGTGCTGAGTTAGGAAGATTTCAAAGAGAAATTGTTGAAGTATGTGAATTTTATGTTGATGAAGAAAATAATGCTGGATATAACATTATTTATAAAAAAGGATTAGATGGAACAATTCATTTTAATAATCCAACTAAATATTTAAAAGAATATTTAGGAAGTCAAGGGGTCGTAATAGAAGATAATATTTTTAAATTAGATGATAATAAAGAAAATGAAAGTACAAATAATAGTACTTTGATTGATTCTTTATAAGAAAGAGTGGTGCTAAATTGAGAACTTTACCAGAGTTAATAATTTTAATTGTTATTGCGATGTTTATCATATTTTATCGTAGTTCAAAAGATCGAGCTAGTTCCCTTAAAAAAATGGCCGATACAGTTGGGGATATATATAATAAATATGCACCATATTCTTTTAAGGTAGTTAGAGAAAAAACAAAAGAATTAGGTCAAGAATTTACAACAAGGCAATATGTTGGCCAAATATTCGTTTTGGGGGGATTTGCTGGTTTAATTGGTTATTTTTACTTCTATAGTATTTTATGGGCAATAATTTATGGTGCAATTGCTGTTGCAGCGATTCCTTATCTTGCCTATTTAAGATGTAAAAGAGTATATAGTGAATTTATTTTTGAACAAATTCAAACTTATACAACCAATGTTATAATGGAATTTAATACAACACAAAGTTTTGTTAAAAGCTTAGAGGGAGTAAGAGATTCGGGTGTAGTAGAGGAACCAGTATTAAGTGATATTAAAAAGATGATTGATTTATCTTACCAAAATGGTACAATTGATGAATCAATTGCTTTCTTTAATGAAAAATATCCCTTTTATATGGTTAAAAATATGCATCAATTATTCTTACAAATAACTAAGGAAGGTGCTAAAGATGCTGGTGAATCACTTGAAAATATGTCTTTAGATATCGATGCTTTGGTTGAAGGTGTCTACCGTGATCAAATGGATCGTAAAAACTTTCATAAAAAATTCTTAACATTTGCAATGGTGTTATTTTCCCTTGTTGTTGTTGTCGAATTTATGCTAGGTGAAGATAATTATTTAGAACTACTTGATATGTGGTATGTTCAATTGATACTTCACATAATAATTTGGGTAAATGTCTATTTCTTATGGACGGGTGAAAAATATTATAATGATGATGTGGGGGCTGAATAGTTATGCAGTTAGAAATAATTTTAATAGCCATTTTAATATTTGTGGTAATGACATATAATGGTCAGATAAGTATTAAAGATTTAATTAACGATAACTTCTTCTTATTTCGAAAGTTAAAAGAAGATGATTGGGATTTTTATGTTCGAGCTAAATATGGTGAATCTGTATCACCGGATACCATTTTCATTAAAAGAATACGTAATGGTTTATTAGTAATTGTTGGTAGCTTATTCTTTTTCTTAAGTGATTTATCAGCCATTAAAGTTTTAATTTCCTTTGTTTTAGGGTATTTGGTATTTAAAGTAGATTATACTAATATTAAATCATTTTATAAAAGACATATGTTTCAAATAGATAGTATGTTACCTTATTATTTAAAAGGTATTGAAATTTTAATTCAACACTATACAGTACCTGTAGCCATTGGTAAATCTGTTCTTGATGCTCCCGATATTTTTAAAGATGGTTTACAAGAAATGATTAATGAAATAAATTCAGGTGATGATTCAATTGATCCATATATGAATTTTGCTAAAAAATATCCGGTAAGAGATTCAATGCGAATGATGAGGCTTTTATATCGTTTAAGTTTAGGTAGTCAAGATCGAAAACAAGAGCAAATGTTAATGTTTTCAAGAACAATTTCTAATTTACAACAAAAGGCTAGAGAAACAAAATATAAAAATCGTTTGGATAAAATGGAGAGTAAAACTACCAGTATGTTAGTTTCAACTGGTTTTGGTTTAATGGTTTTATTAGTTCTTGCAGTAATGCAAATGATTAACTTATAATTTTACAATAATATACAAAAATAGCTCTAACACCATATTTTTCCAAAATAATAATTGCTATTTTAAAAAAATTTAGGTATAATAATTTTAGAGAATAATAATAAAGGAGATGATTTGTTTTGAAAGAAGCAACAGGTGAATTAAATATGACAGTTGTAACTGTTGTTGCAATTGCGGCATTAATAGCATTCTTTTATCTAGTAATTTGGCCAACAATTAAAATAAATATGGCATTAACTACAGCGTGTACTTCAGCGGGGAATAGTGGTATTACAACTGGAGAACCTACTGGTGATGGTGGAGTTATTTGTACTTTAGTAGGAACTGGTTCAGCAGCACAAGTAACTTGTGAATATCAAGAATATGGCGAAGCTAAAGGTTCAAAAGTTTGTGATTAATAAATTATGAAAGAATCAACGGGAGAGTTAAATGCTGCGGTTGTAGTAATATTGGCTATAAGTGTATTCTTAGCCTTTTTTTACTATACATTGTGGCCTCTTATAAAAAATAATTTCACATCAACGACTAAATGTAATAAAGCTGTATGTGAAAAATGCCCAAGTAGTGCTTGTGATTATGTAACTTGTCATCTACCTGGAGAGAGTGAAACTTTTGAATGTATCTATAAAGGCTAGGAAGTGATTAAATGCGGGAGTCAATGGCTGGAATATCTATTTTTCAATTAGTAGTACTTTTTATTTTACTTTTTACAGGAATTATGTGCCTAACAATTAATCATGCTAAAGCTTTTGGGGTAAAAGATGAAATATTAAATATTATTGAAGAAACAGATGTTAGTAAACTAAGAAATTATTATGAATTAGATGATTCTGTTTTAAAAGACATTGCTGAAACTTTATCTGATGCTGGTTATAGAACAAGTGGTGATTGCCCTGATGGTAATTGGCTTGGATATGATCGTAATGGCGAGGCTACATCTGGTAAAGCAAGTTTTTGTATTAGAGCAACAAATGTTACAGATTCATATAATTCTGATTTACAAAAAACTTGTCAAAGCAATGATTGCGTCGCTATAGAAGGTGGTTTTCCTCCAATGGTTTATTATGATTTAGCTCTTTTTTATCAATTAGATGTACCATTGATAACGGAATTTAATTTTAGAATTTATGGTTCTAGTAAGACTTTATATGGGTAGGTGAGTAAATGAAAGCAACAATATCATTAACAACTTTATTTAAGGCGATGATTGCTTTCATTCTTTTATTTGCAGCATTTTTAACTTTAGCCATTACCTATAATAAAGCTTTTAGATTAAAAAATGAAGCAATTTCTATTATTGAGAAGTATGAAGGTGTTACTAGAAAATCTCTAAAAATAGTAAATAATTATTTAAGTAATAGTAGATATTCTACAAAAAATTCTTGTAAAATGGGAGAGTATGGAGCAACATCTTTAACCGAGTTAAAATTAGTGCAAGTAAGTAATGAAAGTGATAGAAATTATTATTATTGTCTTACTGAGAATGTTGATAGTAAAAATAAAAAAATAAGTTATAAAGTTAAAGTATTTTTTAAATTTAATTTACCATTTTTTGGTGATTTAATGACTTTCCCTATTTCCGGCGAATCTAAAGATATTAAATATTATAGTAAAGAGCAAAGATTACAAAGATATTAAAGGAGGATAATAAATGAATGTTATAGTTTCAAATAAATATCAAACATTATTAGGAACTTTATCTATTGATGTAATTAAAACAATTAATGGAGAATTTACTGTTAATGATTTAGCTAATCAATTTAATAATTTTTTCTATAATAAAATGATTATCGATATTACAGCTCTTAAAGATTATGAGAATATTAATACTTTAAGAGAGTTATCAATTAATTTTGATTGTAGTAAATTAATTATTTTGTTAGATGACTCTAGTGTGGTTAATTCAGCAATGTATTTATCACAATTAGTTTCTGTTGGGATTTATAATTTTACAAGAAGTGTTGATGCTATTCCATTTTTAATAGATAATCCAAATTCTTATAAAGATGTAGTAAGTTATCAAAATTTAAATGATAATCAAGTATCTTATCAATCAAATAAAATGATGGGGCAAATAAGTAATAATGCTAGAATAGAACAAAGAGTGATTGGCTTTAAAAATGTTACAGAACACGCGGGTGCAACAACACTTGTTTATATGTTAAAAAAACATTTACAACAAGCTTATAAGGTTATGGCCTTAGAAATAAATTCTAATGATTTTGAATATTTTAATGATAAAACATTAGAAAGTGCTGATTATTTAAATGCATCTTTTAAAATAAATAATGCGAAAGATGCGGAAGTAATTTTAGTCGATTTAAATGATGGACCAGAAGATTTATGTACAGAAGTAATATATTTAGTTGAACCAGGAATTATTAAACTTAATAAATTAATTAGAATTGATTATAAAATATTTGAAAAGTTAAAAAATAAAAGAATTGTTTTAAATAAAAGTGTTTTAAATGCTGAAGATGTTAATGATTTTGAATATGAAAGTGGAAGTAAAGTATTCTTTAATATTCCTTATTTAGATGAGAAATTAGATAATAATCAAAAAGTTAATGAATTTTTAATAGCGTTAGGATTTGCTAGAATAAATGATTAATTTGTCAAAATAATACATTTTATTATTATAATTTCTTGACATATTTGTATTTATTCGATAAAATTTATTTGAAGAGAAAGAAGGTATTTATATTATGGGTTTTTGTAGTCAAACTGCAAATATTTGGAAAGTACTTGGATATGTTGTTTTAATATTAAAAATAGTTATTCCTCTATTATTAATTGTATTTGGTATGGTTGATTTAGGAAAAGCTGTTGTATCAAGCGATGATAAAGCCATTAGTAAGGCCGTTGGTACTTTAATAAAGAGATTTATCGCTGCCGTTATTGTATTCTTTGTTCCAACTTTAGTTAATGCTTTATTTAAAGTTCTTAATATTACAAGTGCGGTATCAGATGATTTTAATTGGTGTGTTACTTGCGTAACAGATGTTAATAGTTGTAATACTTCACAAGCAATAAAAGTATAAATTATTTTGTATAATTAATGAAAATCACTCATAAGTGATTTTTTTATGTTAAATTTTTTAAAAAAATTGTTATTGTTAATCCAAAAAAGATGTAGTTTTTATGAATAAAATATGGTAAAATATTTTGTAAGAACACATTTAAGAAGAAGGTGGTAATTTGAAAGAAAAAATTTTTATCTTTTGTTTTACTTTGATATTATTTTTTTGTTTGCTAAATATTACATTTGCCAAATCAATTACTTGTGTATATGGCAGTAGTGTTTCTGTTAGCGTAGGAATTGATCAAAATGGCAATTTAATTACCATAAAAAATGATAGTAACCCTGTTAAATATATTTTTAATTCAATTTCTTCAGGTGCTTTTATTAATGATAATGGCAATTATTACTGTCCAGATAAAATAGTTTATACTTTATCTTATAATTCAGAAACGAGAAGAAATGATTATGTTTTTTCTTTTATTTCTACTACTAATTATCCTACCACTTTAAGTTTAGTTAATTCAAAGATTGACAACTCTGGTTCTGGAAATAATAATAAAGAGATTAGTAAAACTTGTGCATATGGTTCGACAGGTAAATATATAATTAACTATTATACTGATGGAACAATAGGAGCCGCTGATTCTAGTTATCACATTTATAATGATATACCCACAACAGGAGGGTGTTTGAGTTCGGTTTATCTTTGTCAAGGTTCAATAATTTATAAAGATATACAATGGAATAATAACAATTGTACTAAGTTAAGTCAGTTTACCGGCGATTATGTTCAAACCGATCCTAAACCTAATAAACCTAGTAACAATACTGGTAGTGGTGGAACGGCAGGGGAACAACGCCTTGATTATAATAGTTGGTGTAGTAGTGGAACTGAAGGCAATGCGGGGATAAGAAAAGCGGCTAGAATAATTGGTTATGTTATTGCTATTGCTAAATGGGTTGTCCCAATGATATTAATTATTTTTGGAATAGTTGATTTTACGAAAGCAAGTATCTCAAGTGATGATAAAGCTTTAAGTAAAGCCGCTAGTTCTCTATTAAAAAGAGTAGTAGCAGGATTAATAGTAATATTTATACCTACTATTGCAATTGCTATTTTAAATTTTATTCAGGTAAGCAAAGGAATAGCTGATGAAACTAATACTAATTTTGGTGCATGTACTAAATGTATATTTGATCCTAAAAATTGTAATTAGAAGAATTGTCGTTAAATTAAATTAAAATGAAATTTATTTTTCATTTTTTTTAATTAACATAGTAGTTTTTATGAATAAAATATGATAAAATAAAATAGTAAATTCAGTTAGGAGAAGTCTTTTATGAAAAAAATAGGAATATTATTATTAATAGTTTTTTTTCCATTATCAGTTGTGGCTAAAACTAATTTAGATATAGAAAAACCATATATGCTTGATGCATCTAATTGTACATCACTTTTAGGTTCGCCATCAACATCTGGTACACCAGCATTTTATTTAGATAAAGCATTTAGTGTTTTAAAGTATGTTGCTATCATTCTTTTAATTGTTATGTCAATGTTTGATTTTATTACTGCGGTTACTGCACACGATAGTGATGCCATTCAAAAGGCAACATCTAAAACAATAAAGAGATTAATTTATTGTGTAATTATTTTCTTTTTACCAATTTTGATTAGATTTATTTTAGAGTATTTGAATGATCGAGCAATTGATTTATGCGGTATTGGGGGCTAGTATTATATGTTTTTAAGTTTAGATGGAGCATTTACTAAAATAGGTATATGGATTGTGGTAGGAATATATAATGTTGCCGCAGCAGCATTTAAAATATTCCTTATTTTAGCAACTGGTGAAGTTGTTAGTCCCTCAACCTATAATGATATAATTAAAAATTTTTATATTGTTATTGGGATAATTATGCTATTTGTTTTAGCATTTTCTCTTTTAAAAGGAATGGTTAATCCTGATGATCAGAAAAATGGAACATCAACCATTAAAAAGATAATTCTTAATTTAGTTTCTTCTGGAATTATAATGGCTGTGTTGCCAACAATTTTTGCTTTTGCTTATGATTTTCAAGATTCTGTTTTATTAACTCAAAATACCATAGGTAGATTCTTTAATTATGGTAGTCTAGAATCAACTGAAGGTGGTAATACAATTGATGAAATTGGTAAAGGTGCTTATAGTGTAGCTAATGGGGTTTTTTCGGCATTTTTAAATGTTAATGAAAGCAAGTGTGATGGTAGTGATATTGCTGCTTGCCAAGAAAGTGTTCACGCTAAAGATGGCGATAAAATATCTTTTGCTGAAGCTTTAAAAATAGCCGAAGATGAGGGAAGATTTAGTCAATATACTGATTTTTCAGAAAACGTAGCTAAAGATGAAGTTGATTTTAACTTTTTACTTTCTATTTTAGCAGGTTTATTATTAATTTATGTTGCAGTATCATTTTGTTTTGATATGGCGGTTCGTTTAGTTAAATTGGTATTTTATCAAATAATTGCTCCAATTCCTTTATTTATGAGAATTGTTCCCAATAGTAAATTTAGTGATATGTTTTCAAAATGGACAAAAATAACTTTAGCTTGTTATGCTGAAGTATATATTAGAATCTTTATTTTCTATTTTACTGTTTATTTATGTAAAGCAATGTTGAGTGCACCATTCTTAACTACTAATGTGTTTAAATGGGGATTCTTTATTGGTTTACTAACAAAAGCTTTTATACTTATGGGCTTAGTAATGTTTATGCGTCAAGCACCAAAACTAATTAAAGATATAACTGGCCTTGATTCAGGTAATATGAAACTTGGCATTCGTGATAAGTTAAAAGAAGGCGGAGCATTTGCTGCAGGAAATGCTCTAGGGAATCTAATTACTAGTAAAGGAAATCCTTTAGCTGCTGCAAGAGGCTTCAAATATGGTTGGAAAAATGGCGATTTAAGAGGTGTAGGTCAAGAAATAGTTAGGCATCAACAATATAAAGATGCCCGTGATGCGGGAGCTTCAAGACTACAAATAATGTCAGACTCTTTTTTAAAAAATACTTTTGGAATTCCTACAGCTGCTGAAAGAGCATCAAGACAAATTGATGAAGAACAAGAAACAGCCACAAACAGAACAGGTTATGATATTAATGTTATAGATGATGAAGGAAATGTAGTTATGAAAATCGCAGCTGGTTCAGAAGTAAGCCTTGATAAAAAAACAATGGAAAATTTAGAAGCGCAAAAAGCTTCGAATACTGCCGCAATTTCAGCTGCAACTGATGAGATTAGAGCATTAGATAAGAAAATTGCTTATGGTGAGACTCAAATCAAATTTAAAAGCGGTATAAAAGGAGAAGCTGAAAAGAAAATTGATGAAGAGGGTTCTAAAATTAAAAGTACTGTAAAATATACTGATGCTTATAAATGGACTAGTGGGATAGATAATGATGGTAAAAGATATATTAGTGATGGAACACATACTTTTTCAGAAAGCGATTTTCAAGTTGGTAAAGATATTACGATTGATGGTAAAACTTATAATATATCAAATATTGATGCAAACACAGGCTTTGCTTATTATACCGATGCTAACGGCAACAAACAACTAATAGGTAAAGATGCAGAATTTACGGGAACTTTTGCACAAATTAAAGAATTTGTAAATAGAGATTTGAGTCCAGAGTTACGTCAACAAGATTCACTTGATTTAAATAAAGTACGTGATGGTATGATAAAAACTTATGTTGCTGGTGAGCTATCATCTGCCTCTGATAATAGAGTTAAACAACTTACGAGAGCTGGATTTAATACAATTATCAATAATGGTGGTTATGAATATTTATCTTATGATGCTAATGGTAATGAACAAAAGGGTAAGATAACCGTTACTATTGGTGATGATGGTAAATATGTTGTAAAAGATATTTTAAATGATGTTAATGGTAATGTTATAAGAGATAGAGTATTATCAGATACTTTGGATGAGTTTGGTGTTATTGATGAACTTGATAAACTTGCTAAGTCAAGTAATGGTGTTTTAGCTGATAAAAAGCAAAGAATTGATGAAATCGAAATTGATGCTTATAGAGGTCAAAATGAAGCAATTGACAATCTTAAAAAACAATATGATGAACTTAAAGAAGCTAAGAGGAAGTCTGAAGAACAAAGAGCAAGAGAAGCATCCAAGAATTATATTGGTAATAGAGGCGATAAAAAATAGGAGGTATGAATAGTGAATGAAGATAGAAGAGCGCAAACATATTTAATTCCTGCCAATACAAAGAAATCACAATTAATATTAGGATTTTTTACAGGAACAGATTTAGGTATTTTTGCATTTGGGGTTGTGGTATCATTTGGGTTGCTACTTGCAATTCATAATGTTGACTTAGGGGTAATGATAGTGATGATGTTACCGGCACTTATTTCGACATTTTTAGTAATGCCAGTTCCTCATTATCATAATGTTTTACAATTATTAACAAATATTTATAATTTTTATACTAATCGAAGAAGATATTATTGGAAAGGATGGTGTATCTATGAAAGATTCAACTCAAGCGACAAATAATTCAAAATATACAGAATCTTGGGTGCCGATTAAACAAATTATGAATGGGATGATTCAACTAGATAATGGATATTATGTTACTGGAGTTAAAGTTCATCCTAAAAATATTTTTATTCTTGATCAAACAGCTCAAGATAATATGGTTTATAATTTAAGAAATTTTTATAATACTATTGATTATGAATTTTGGCTTATCATTGCTGATCGACCAGTTGATATTAATTTATATTTAGCAGAACTTCAAAAAATTTATAATAATACTCCTAATAATGAAATTAGAAAATTAATATTACAAGATATTAATAAAGCTAATCAATTTATGAGTGCTGAATATAATGTTGTTGATACTGAATATTATTTAATCTTTCAAGAAAAGAAATTAGAAATATTGCAAAAGAAATTGCACAATATGATAAGTGGTCTTGCCGGTTGTGGTATCCAATCTAGTCAAACAAGTAATAACGATTTAAGAGTAATTTTAGATAATTTATTAAATGGTGGAGAATCTACCAATTTTGGAACGGTGATGAGCTAATGAATACAAAGAGTGAAGTTGCTCCAAGAGGAATGGAGTTTAAACCTACAGAATTTAGAATAGGTGGGAAATATTCAACAATTATAACCATTGTATCATTTCCTAAGAATATCTATTTAGGTTATCTTTCTGATATTACAAATATTTCTGGAGTAAAAGTTGTAATTAAACATATTCCTATTCAATTTAGTGTTTTACAAAAAATGATTAATAAAGAAATTGCTGATTTAAAAACCAGATATCAGTCTGAAAAAGATCAAACAATGCAAGAGAGAATTCGTCAAGATTATGAGTCATTAGAGCAATTTATTTCTATGCTTGCAGCGACTGATGCTCGTATCTTTGATTTTCAAATGCATTTAATGTTATCTGCTGATAGTAAAGAAGAACTTGATATTAAAAAGATGGAAGTTAAGAGTTATTTAAATGCTTTAGGTATGAGTGGTGTAGCCTTAATGTTTGAACAAGAAAAAGTTCTTAAGAGTATTGTGCCAATATTTCCTAAACAAGATATTGAACAAAGAATTGGTACTCCAATACCATCTATTACAATTGCGGCAATGTACCCATATGTTTTTGATAGCATCAAAGATCCAGGTTTGTCTTGTCTTTTTGGGGTTGATTTTTCTGGTGGTGTAGTTTTATTTAATCAATTCTTATATCAAATAAAAAATGAAAATAATCGTAATAATGCTAATTTAATTTTACTAGGTACTTCTGGTTCTGGTAAATCAACGGCAGCTAAACTATTACTTAGAACGCATATTAGAAATGGTTGTAAAATTGTGGCAATCGACCCTGAAGGCGAATTAGAAGATATGGCAAATACTATTGGAGGGGATTTCTTAGACCTAGGTAAAGGTGGAGAATTTGGAATGGTAAATCCTCTGGAGATAGTAATGGATGTTGATGAAGAAGAAATTAGTCAAGGTCTTGGATATACTGTTTTAACAAGAACATTGCAACAATTAAAAGCTTTTATGAAATATTATAGTCCATCAATTGAAGATGATGTTTTAACATTATTTAGTGAAGTAGTTCAAGATACTTATAAAAGATTTAAAATTGATTTTGATACTGATTATACTAAACTTACAAGAGAAGACTATCCAACATTTGATGATGTTTATGCAACAATTCAAGGTAGATTATTATCAATGGTTGATGCTACTCACGAACGTGATGTAATGGAAAGGCTGGAACTTAAAGTAAGACCGCTTGTAAAAGAATTAAGATATTATTTTACAGGACATACGACAATTCAAATTAATAGTGATTTTATTGTATTTAATATTAAAGAGTTAATGAATAGTGATGAAAATATTAAAAATGCATTATTCTTCAATATTTTAAAATATGCTTGGGGCTTATGTCTTGAAAAAGAAATTAATACTATTATGATGGTTGATGAAGCTCACGTTTTACTTGCTAGTCATAATGAACTTGGAGCAGAGTTCTTAGCGCAAATTCAAAGAAGAAGTCGTAAATATAATACGGGAACAATTATTATTACGCAACAACCTTCCGATTTTGCTGCTCCACAAGTATTGGTTCACGGCAAAGCAATTTTTGATAATGCTGCTTATTATTTAATTATGGGATTAAGAAAGCAATCAGTTGATGATTTAGCTCAATTAATTGATTTAAATGAAAGCGAAAAAGAAAGTATTAAATATTATCCTCAAGGTCAAGGTTTATTTGTCTGTGGTAACAGGCGAATGAGAATAAATGTTGTTGTGACGCAAGAAGAACTTGATTCATTTGGTTCTGGTGGGGGATATTAAAAAGATAATAGAGAAATCTATTATTTTTTTTAATTTCTTTAAAAAATAGCAAGATAGTTATTGACAAATATATGTTCGTAGTAGTATGATGGGTTTATCAGAGAATAAAGTATTAATTTATAACCCTAAAATGTAATTCAACTGTCCGGTAAAATCGGACAGTTGAAAAGCAAATTAGTAACAAAATTGTTTTAATTAATGAATTAAAAATATAATTTGAAACCGTCACAACTTGTGACGCTTTGAAATAAAATTAATAATTATGAAGGTGGGGTTTAATTAATGGAAAATGAAACAATTATTAAAGAATATGAAAATAAAAAAATAAGATATATTACTGTAGATAACGTAGTTTATTACAGTATTGTAGATGTCATAAGCATCTTAACAGAAAGTAAAAATGCTTACCAATATTGGCGAACTTTAAAGTTAAGATTAACAAAAAATAACAATGAAACCGTTACAAATTGTAACGCTTTGAAATTAGAATCAGCCGATGGAAAAAGTCGTTTAACAGATGTCATAGATAGTGAAAAATTAATAGAATTAATAAATTATATTCCCAGTAAAAAGAAAGGAAAATTTATTGAGTGGTTAAAGAATGAAAATGAAATTGCCAAAGTAGAAAATGCCGAAATTGTCCCATATAATGGGCAAAAAATAACCAATTTGATTTATGAAATAAGAGGAGTTCAAGTAATGTTAGATAGTGATTTAGCAAAATTATATTGTTTTTTTCAGGGAACAAAAGCTTTAAATCAAGCCGTCAAAAGAAATATTGAAAGGTTTCCAAATGACTTTTATTTTCAACTTACTGAAGAAGAATTTTCAATTTTGCGGTCACAATCTGTGACCGCAAAAAAGGCATTAGAGAAAAATAGAACGCTCCCTTATGCTTTTACTGAATCTGGTGTGGCAATGCTTGCAACTATTTTAAGGACAAAAGTTGCAAGTATGGTTAGTATTAATATTATGAGAGCTTTTGTTCTAATGCGAAAATATATTTCGAGGGATTTATTAGAGCAAAAATATATTAATGAACAGGTTTTTAAAAA
>CANQKO010000018.1 GCA_947624505.1 uncultured Bacilli bacterium
TCATTTCTTCACCTCCCATCTATTTATATTTAAGGGTTATTTTTCTCCCTTCACTATATATATTAGCGTTTTTTCCTTTATTTCCTTTTTTTAGAGATAATTTTTTAAAAAAGATAACTAAATTTTTGCCAATTACCTAGAGTTTTGGTAAGTATAATGTTATTAAATTAATAGTTTTCAACGCAAAAAAGGGAAGGAATAATTCCTTCCCAAGAGTTAAGTCTATGAGGTTTTTACGAGTTTTCCTTCTCGAATTAAGATTTTGCTATTATAAACGGATTCGCTGAAGTACCAGAGCCAGAAGAAATCGATGCATCAGTAGAAAGATAGAATACGGGACGAACCGAATTATACTGCGAAGACAAACAATATCCTAACGTTCCATTCGATGTTAACCACCTAAACGTCGAGCGGTCGCTAGACCACCCCATACGGGCCATTACCCACTCATCTCTACTCGGGACAGAAGAACCACTTCGCAAAATATGAATCCAAGAATCGATACAACCGCTAGAGTCATCATAGCAATTCGTCGCCCCCGACCCACTATAAGAGTAGTAATAATCACTTAAGTACATTAAACCTATTTTAGCAGCTATCGAATCGGTCCAAGTAACCTTTTCTCCAAAAGGATAAGACCCACTCCAACTTTCAGCTTTGCCTGTCTCGATCGCATATAACTCATCAGCTGTACTGTTTGGAATATCTTTACTTTTACCATAACCTACATCCCCATATAGCCAAGTTGTTATAAATATTTTATATTGCCAATCCTGATTTAAACTTGTTAAAAATTCGTTACTATTTATTTTACTAAATAACTCACTAGCCTCCCATTTTATTACCTGATCCCATCGACTATCCCATTGATATGTTTTATTATTTAAAGCCTTGTTTTTTATTAACTTCATTTTACCATCTGAAGTGATTCCAATTATTCGATATATGTAATCATTATCAGATATTGCTATTTTGCAATCCGATTCTTTCGAATAGCCAAAACATACAAAATTGTCAACTTTTCCATCACATCCATTATTCGTCGCAGAGCATCGTCCAACAAATCTTTTCATTCCACCGATTTCGGTTTCACTTAAACCAGCTGGATGATTATTGTATAATTCACTTGCGGGTGTACCCTTTTTATCCGTCACTACATTAACACTTGGATAATCAGTATTCCATCTTCCTGATACATCTCTTACTCTTCCTTCTATTGTATATGTTTGTCCATCTTTTAAATCACTTATTGTACAACTTCCATTTGAATTAGATGCTGTTACCCAACTTCCTCCACTTTCTCTACATTGTCTTGCTATTATTGAATCTTGTCCTTCATATCCTACTGTTACTGTTATGCTACTTGTATCTTTAGAACTAGATGAAATGGTTGCTACTGGATTTGTTTTATCTAACTTTATACTTTGAGTTTCTATATCTGATTCATTACCTGCTTTATCTTTTACTCTTATTTTTACACTATGACTTCCTTCTGTATTGGTTAATGTATAATTTACTTTATTAAATGATGTGCTAGTTGTTGGTTGATAACTACAACTATCTTCATATACACAATAACTATCTATATTACTTTCTGTTATACTTGCATTATATGTTATATTATTTGTATGGGTATATTGTGAGCTATCACTTAAGGTTTGTCCTTCATCTGCTGCTCCTGTTAAAGTAAGTGTAACACTTGGTTTTGTTTGATCTACTGTTATCTTTGCTGTGGATTTAGTTGTTGTTACTGATACATTATTCGCTTTGTCTTTTAAATATATATACATTGTTTTTTCTCCATCACCACTTGTTAAACTTGGTGATGTTACTGTTATATCTTTACTACTTATTTCTGTCCAATTACTACAACTTTGATTATTATCACTTATACAATATTGAACTACATCTTCATCTAACCAATTACCTTTATATGTTACATCTAAACCATATGTATAACCATTATTTAATTCTGTTCCACTACTTGTCTTTCCGGTTATACTAAATGTATTTATTTCTGGTACTTTGTTATCTAAATCAAAATATAATTCACAATATATTGTTTTACTACTTTCGATTGTTACTCTTCCATCTATACTTCCTTTTGTTAATTCTTGGGTTACAGGTATTGGTGTTATTAGTTCTTTATTATAACCATAACATTTACTTTCTGTCATATTTAATAAATAACCACTAGTTGGAAATGCTGTATCATTAGATTCTTTCCAATCTTCTCCTCCTAAAGTTTGTTCTTTAAATATACTAAATTCTTTTCTTTCTATTTTACTTACTTTATTCTTTTCTACTATACTAGTATCTTTTTTAAATACTAAAAATAAATTTATTATTGTTAATATTACTATTGAAATTATTATAACTACTCTCTTATTCTTTTTCATAACTTATCCCTCTCATTATACGTACTTACAATACGCATTCAACTATAATAAAAATAGCAAAAATAATGCGTATTGTCAATACTCAATGCAATAATATTTTTATAAAATATTTTACAATGTAAAAGTAGGTGGAAATATGGAAATCAAGGCTAATAAATATAAAGCAAATGAAATAATAAGATTTATGAGAGAGGCCTCTAATATGACACAAGAAGAATTTGCTAAAAAGATAAACAAATCAAGAGATTGGCAACAATCAAATGAATATGGTAGAAGTAATTATTACTTTAAAGATTTATTAGAACTTGCTAATAAATTAGATTTTGAAATAAAAATCACAAAAAAATAATTGTCAAATCAAAGACAATTATTTTTTATAGTTGTTCAATAGTTTTTAAAAAGTTTTTACTTTTCAAATATAGACCTGTATAATCATCATAATAATTACTTAAAAAACTATTTATTTCTTTAATATATTCATCTTTTAAAGATAACTTAGAAATGCTTTTTATATCTACTAAATAATACATGTTAATTATTTTAATAATGCTTAAAGGCATTAATCTTTCACCTTTATAACAATTTTTACAAATAAGTCCTCCTCTTTCACTAGATAAAGTAACTATTTCTTTTTTATTACCACAAAGTGTACAACTCGTAAGATTTAATCCAACTCCTAAATAAGTAAGTAATTTTACCTCTAAAATATTCGTTATTACCATTGGATTTATGCCTTCATCTATCTTTATAAGAGCATTTTTAAATAATTCATATATTTCTGCATAATATTTATCATTTTGTACTTGCTTTAGCGTTTGATATATTAAATCATTTAAATAAGAGGCATAACTAATCAAAGTTATATCTTTCCTTATATGAGGGAAATTATTAATAGTGTCACTTGAACCTAAAATTGAAAGTTTATCTTCTTTATCATAAATATTAAAATTACTTAAAGTAAGTTTCATTGAAGCAACCCTATTTTTACTTTTAACATTCATTGCTCCCTTACAAATAATACCTTTTATACCATCGTTTGTAAAAACATTAATTATTTTTGAGGTATCACCAAAAGGAACTTCGCTTAACACTATTCCCTCAATTTTCTTTAGCACAAATACCACACGCGCTTTCTAATTATTTATTTACATTTTTTATAATTTAAATAATCTTCAACTTTTCCACTTGCTTTAAATTTTTCCCAAGCTTCTTTTTTATCCATATCTAACACCCTTTCCATTATTATAATGTGAGGGTTATAAAAATTTTATTCATAATCAAAGAATCCTAACTCTTTTAAGTATCTTTCTTTATCTTTCCAGT
The DNA here is from genome assembly GCA_947624505.1 of uncultured Bacilli bacterium. GTDB lineage: Bacteria > Bacillota_I > Bacilli_A > RF39 > UBA660 > SIG200. Next base: position 3,723 of record CANQKO010000018.1, read on the forward strand.
CTTCAATAACTTTAACATATAATTCTAAATAAACCTTTTTATTAAACATGTCTTCTAATTCTTTTCTTGCTAAAGTACCAATTTTCTTTAACATTTCTCCACCAGCACCAATAATTATTTTCTTAATATTTTGTTTATCAACAATAATATCAATACTTATATTTATAATATCTTTTTTTGACTCAATCTTTGTACAATGACAAGTTATTGAATGAGGTATTTCATCAGAGGTATTTTGTAAAAGTTTTTCTCTCACAATCTCCCCGACCATAAAAGGAATACTACTACTAGTGATCGTTTTATCATCATAATATTTAACTTCATCTTTAATATATTTTTGAATAACCGTTATTAAATGAGCAACATTATCATTTTCCTTTGCCGATACTGGAACAATTTCGGCAAAATTATAATCTTTAAATTCATTAATTGCCATTATTAAAGTTTCTTTTGATACACGATCTATTTTATTAATAACTAAAATAACTGGAATATTATTTTTAGATACTGCATCCATCAAAAATTTATCGCCCTTACCAATACCTGAGGCAATATCAACCACTAATAAAATTGCATCAACGTCTTTAGTTAAAGCATAAGCTTGTTTATTTAATACTTTACCTAATTTATTTAGAGGTTTACTTATCCCTGGTGTATCAACAAAGATAATTTGATAATTTGGCGAATGATAAATTCCTTCGATAATATTTCTTGTTGTACCTGATACATTAGATGTTATGGCTACTTTTCTTGCTAAAATTGTATTTAACAAAGTACTTTTACCAACATTAGGTCGACCAACTATACTAACAAAACCACTCTTCATATATAACTCCTAGAAAAATTGAACAAACAATTTGATGAAATAAGGTGCAAATATAATCATATTAACAATCGCTGCTAAAACAGACATTATACCTGTTGCGGCCGATCCACAATCTTTAGCAATTTTGGCATATTCATTATATTCTTTGGTAAACATATCAACGGTTGCTTCAACTGCAGTATTTAAAAGTTCAATAACCATAATCAAAGCCATTGAGCCAAATGATATGACCCATTCTAAAAAACTTATATCAAAAACTATACCTAAAATAATGATTATACAACTGCAAAGAGCCACCAATAAAAACGATGATTCATTTTCAAAGCAATATTTTAACCCTTGCAATGTATATTTACATTTATTTAAAACATTTCTTACTAATCCTACTTCTTCTTTTTTAATTTCTTTTGAATCTTTCATCACTATCTAACACTTCCTCTTGCAATTTAAACATAACTTCTTCATCTTCTTTAGTTTGGTGATCATACCCGAGAAGATGTAAAAGACCGTGAACAGTTAAAAACGCTAACTCTCTTGTTTCACTATGCCCATATGTTTTAGCTTGTTCTATCATTTTAGGAATACATATATATATTTCCCCTAAAAAACGCATATTATTATACACTATTTTTAAATTATCTTCAAAAGCAAAAGATATAACATCAGTAATTCTATCTATTCCTCGATAATTTTTATTTAAATCTTGAATCTTTTCATTACCGACAAAAACAATACTAAAATTAGCTCTCCTAACTTTTTCTTTCTTTAAAGTTATTTTTATTATATCATCTAAATAACTATAATCTTTATCATAACCATATTCATTTGTAATACTATAATCTATCATTTAAATATAACACCCCAATAACCAAATATATAAATTCCAAATAAAATAATTAATATAATCGTAATAAAATTATAAAATGTATCACTTTTTAGTACTTCTGGTAGTCTTCTGTTAATAGCGGATAAGCCTATATATAAAAGATAACCCATAATTGCTCCTAAAAAATTTAGAATAATATCATCTATGTCAAATGATCTACCAGTTTTAAATTGAACTAATTCTACAGTTAAACTCGTTATTAAAGAAGTAATAACAACAGGCCAAATATTTTTAGGATTAACATATTTTCCTATTAAATAGCCAAAGGGAATAAATATTAAAATATTACCAATAACATTATAATTAAACATTTCACTTCCCACTTTATATCTAAATATTTCTTTAAAAGGAACTAAATTAAACCCACTAAAAGAATTTATTTCGGTATTGGTTAGTATTTCAAATAATAGCCATAAATATAAAATAGCAATTAAATAACTAACTTCTTTATGAAGACAAAATCTTTCCCGATGATTTTGTAAGTAGAAAAATCTAATAAAGGTTATAGCAATAGTAAATACAAGTAACATAGGCCAAATATTATTAATTATTTTATGAATTATCTCCATTATCACTTATATCATTCTCCTTTGCTATTTCTTCGACACCAATATTTTCTTTAGTGGCAATAAATACTTCTAAATATATTGTACTATTATTTACTTCTTTTTTCAAAACTTTTTTAACTAATATATCTTCTTTTTCTTTTAACTTTAATTTAACTTTTTCTTCTGCTAATAATAAGGCTTTCTCATATGCTTCTTCTTCGCTAATAATCCTCGTCTTATTTACATATTCTCTTTCCTTAACTAAGTTAATTTCAAAATCGTTTAATTTATATAAATTAGTTTCTTCTTCTTTTTTATTTTTAATTCTACTTTTTAAAATACGATATTTATTATCATTTATTCTCACATTAAAATTATAACGATTTTTACCAGTATATTCAATATAATCTTCTTTAAATGGAACAGTTACTTTAACTTTATACCATACTTCCCCATATACTTCCCCACTAGCGCATACATTGTTTTTTACTTCTTCATTATAAGTTACTTCTCCACTTATGATAATATCGCCTTTAATTACATAGTCATTTACCTCTTTTATAAGAACACCTCTATAAAGATTAATATTCGTTATTTTAGCATCACTTTTAGCAACAATATTGCAAAAATTATTTTGTTCTTCCTCTTTGGGAATAACTTTCTCAGTTACATAAACATTCATAATTAATCCATCATATTCAATTTCTAACCATTCTAATACATCTTTATTATTATCCAAGATTTTTTTTACTATTGTTTCAATTTTTTTATGACTAATTTTTTGCCTTAATGGTTTTAAATTATATTTATTTAAATTTTCTTTAACTAAATCTCTGATAACTTTATTATTACTTTTAACATCAATTTTAAAAATCGTATTATTCGCTATAAATAATATTAATATACTAATTATACTAGCAATAGTAAAAATAAGATATTTTTTAATAAGACTTTGAACTTTTTTAAACCCTGTTTCGGCATATAATTCTATCTTATAACTAATTAAATATTTCTGAATCTTTTCTAAATCTTCATAAGTTGTTTCAATTAAAATATAATCTTTATATTTTTTATTATCATATAAAGAAATACCAATATTATTTAAACGAGCCATTACTTTAAAATAATTACCACTATTAATTTTAACCCAAACAAGTTTATTCATAAATAAATTCCACCTTTAATATTTTGCCATTTATCAATAATTCTTGCTTAGTCATTTGTTTTATTTTTAAATTTTCGCCATTAATTAATATTTTCTTTTCACTAATAGTAAATACTATTTCCTTATCACTCATTTTATTTAATTTATCATAATTAAAGACATGTAAAGTATTTTCATAAATAGTTATGAAATCATTCAAATCATATAAAAAATTTTTAAAATATTCTTTAAAATGTAAATTATTCATATCATTAAATTATATTTTTAGATATGAAAAAAAGACTATTTTGTTAGTCTTTCTTTCACTTTATTACTGACTTTTGTCATATCAACATTACTTAAATGGCTAGAAACATATTTCATAATACCACCCATATCTTTCATACTTGCTGGGTTAAGTTCCAAAAAAGCTTTATTTAATACTTCATCAATTTCTTCATCAGATGCTTCTTTAGGTAAATAAGAATTAATAATAGCAATTTCTTTTTCTAAATCACTTGCTACTTCCATCTTACCTAAATCTTCATATACCTTTTTTGAGTCATTTCTTTGTTTTACTTGCTTTTTTAAAACATTTATTACTAGTTCATCATCTGCTTCCTTTTTAGAATTAATTTTTTCTAAATCGATTGCGCTTTTCATCATTCTTAAAACAGATAATTTAAACTTATCACCACTTTTTAAAGCCTCTTTTAAATCATTACTAATGGTATTAAACATTTAAATCCTCCTTAATTATGATTTCTTTTATGGGAATTTTTTATTCCTTCTTCTTTTTTTATTCTTCTTTCAACTCCCGGCTTTATGTGGAATTTTCTCTTTTTTACTTCTGAAGGGACACCACTTCTTGCCACTTTAACTTTAAACTTTCTTAGTGCACTATTTATGTCACCATTTTGAACTACTACCTTTGTCAATGAAATCGCCCTCCCTTCGCTTTAAACTAGCCATATTATAACACTTTGGATTATCTTTGACAACCACAAAGCCTAGTTTTTGTCAATATTTTTTAATTTATTTTACAATATTTGCCACCAAGGACGCGTCTTATTGATGACCCAATTGATTTTCCTAAGTCATATATACCTTTTAACGCACTCACTATAGCGGTTACTAAAGCAGCTGAAAAAGCTCCGCCTACAACATTCATTAATTCTTCGTTAGTCATCTTTAACTCCTTTCACACTTTTTAGGATGAAGTACTCCATCTAAAATCCCAGCAAGAAAGGTTATAAGACCACCTACAATAGCGAGCTGACTATAAAATAAAGTATTACTTCCTCCTTCTACTTTAAACATTTCTTCATTATTTAAAATCATTAATACTGCCTCCTTATTTAAATAAATCAAAAATATATTTGCACAGTTTAACATCGTCGTAATAAATTACTACTTTGCCAATTTCATTATTATAATATTTACCATCCAATTTTAAATACATTATTTCCATTATATTATTATTTACCATCTCATATTCGTCAAATTTTACTACCTCATAATTAGTTATAGTTTCTTTAAACTTTAATTGATGACCTTTTTTCATTTTTTCAGAGAATGAAGTATCCACACCTACCTTTAATAAGCCATCTTCTATAATTCCATAAAAACTTTTGCTAACTCTTACTTTAATAAAGCAAGAAAGAAGTAATATATAAAGACATATAAAGAGAAAAATATAAACCAAAATATAAAAATCTTTAACTTCAATTCTTTTTAACTTATCATAATTAACTTTAAAATAATCCATCTTTAAACCTCAACTATATTTGTAAAATTTTTCTTTTGATTTTTATGTGATATATAAATAATCGTTTTATCTTTAAAAAATTCACAAATACTTTTAATTATTTTTTCTTCTAAATGTTTATCTACTTCACTTAAAGCTTCATCTAAGATAATAATACTCGCCTGTTTTAGTAATCCTCTTGCTAATATTATTCTCTGTCTTTCACCTCCCGACAAATTAAGAGCACTATTTTCAATTAAAGCATCATATCTTAAACTTTTCTTTTTAACAATATCTTCTATTTCACATATTTGACATATTTTAAGAAAATAATCATAATCAATATCACGATTCATTATAATATTTTCTTTAATTGTGGCCGTAAATAGTTCTTCTTTTTGCGATACATATAATATATTATCTCTAATAATTCCTAATTCTAAATCTTTAATATTAATTCCATCAATTAACACCTCACCTAATGATGGAGTTAACTCTTTATGAATGATTTTACATATCGTACTTTTACCAGATCCTGATTTACCATTTAACAAAATATGCATTCCTTTACTTATTTGTAGATTAAAATCATTTAATACATAATCATAATTATTATAAGAATAAGATACATTTTTAAAGGTAATCTCGCCATTTAGAATTTTCTTTCCTTTATTCATTATTTTTTCTTCCTTAATATTAATAAAGTCCGCTAATTTATTAAAAGATGCTTTAATAAAATTATATTTTGGTAATAACGAAGTTATATTTTCAACGGGATTTATAAAATAACTTAAAATTAAATCAAAAGTAAACAAATCTATTATTTCTAAACTACCGTTTAAAACACTCCATAAACCATAGGAATTAATAATAAACAAAGTTATTTCAAAAATAAAATTTTTAAGAAAGTTAAAGAAATTAAATAAATTATTAAATTTATAACTATTAAGTAAATATCTAGATAATACTTTTTCAATTTTAAATAAACATAAATCCATAAGATTTAAATTCTTAATACTCTCTAAATTATTAATATCTTCGGTTATTAAACTATTAAATTCTGTTTGATAATTGATATTTTCTAAAACCTTACGATAAATTATTTTACTTATTATGTAACTATAAATAAAATAGACAATAATAAATATTAATAAAATTCCTAATAATTTTGGACTAATTGTATATAAAATAATCGTCGATGAAAGCATCATTAAAGAATCTAAAAAACCCGTTACAAAAATTTCTGAGAATAAACTTTTAATATTATTTAAATCATTTATTCTCGTAACTAGTTCTCCTGTGCACCTGCTTTTGATGCTTTTAAAAGGGAGGTAAAAGATATGATGCAAAAAATCTGGAAAAACTAATACATCAACTAAATTATTTAAGTAAAGCAAATAATATTCTCTTATATAAGTAAATAAAACTTTGACTATATAGATAACTAAAAATACAATCATTAGAAATTTTAAATAATCACTATTACTACTTAAAATATTACTACCTATTTTTAAATAATAACTACATACTATCGAAACAATAGTTAAAGTAATACTTACAAGAATAATTTTAAATACTAAGGACTTTTCCTCGTTGAGAATACTCCAAAATAAATTGCTCATTGATAGAGATTTATCCATTTTAATAATTTTACTTCTTGGTTTTACTATTATTAAATGACCTGTGTATATATCCATAAATTCACTTATTTTCATTTTTTTATCGCCAATACCTGGATCCATTATATAAATAGTATCTTTGATAATTTTTTTAATAACGACAAAATGCTCTAAACCATTTTTTAAATGAACGTGGGCTATTGCTGGATATATTAAATTATCTTTTTGAAGATTATTTTCTTTTACACCAGCTGCATCAAAGCCCCATTTAATAAAAGCATTAACAATATGGTAAGCATTAGTTCCTTTATTATCAGTATAAGTGTCTTCTCTTAATTTTTCTAAAGATACATATCCATCATAATAAATGATTAAATACTGCATACAACATACTCCACAATCCTTAAAATCATTTTGTAAAATAGGTTTATTTTTTTTCATCTTTTTCCTCCCTTCTACTAATATATATTGCGTTTTTTCTTCGATTTCCTTTTAATTTTTAAAAGTTTTTTTTAAAAATTGCATATTTTTTGCCAAATCTCATAAGATTTAGTAGCAAAAAGGGATGGTAAAAATGATTAATAAACAAAATTTATGGTTTGTAACTTTATTCTCTCTCATTTTAATTTTAGGAATCTATTATGTTTCTATTGATGATGAAGTAGAGAGTGTTTTAAAAGCAGAAAATGATAACAATATCAAGGAAGTAATCGAAATAGATGAATCTGATGTTTTAGTGGCTTTAGAAGTTGAAAGTGATGAAGAAAAACAAGCCCTTATGGAAGAATATCAAAGCATTCTACTCGATGCAGAAAGTACGGTAGAAGAAAAAAATGCTGCTTATGAAAATTTACAAAAATTAAATAATTCAAAAGCAGATGAAAATAAAATTAAAAATTTAATTAAAGAGAAATATAATTTAAATGCTTTTGCCAAAATTACCGATAATAGTATCAGTGTTGTCGTAGCATCAAAAGAACACAATACAGAACTAGCTAATAATATTATTAGACTTGTTCAAGATTTATATGAAGATGAAAAATATATTACTGTTAAATTTAATGCTTAAAAAAATGTGTATCAATTTGTTGATGCACATTTTTAATAATTTATTTTTCTTTTACTACTTTGGTTAATTTCCTTAGATTTGAATCATTTTTGTGTTTTTGATAATATTCAGGATTTAACCATATATTTTTTATTTTAACCCATTTACTTTGATCTTTCATAACAGGAACATCTAATTCTTTACTATCTTTATATAATATTTTAATATTTTGCGGATTAAACATTTCTAAAACATAACTTATTAAAGTTAAAGCTTCCATAATAATTGCTGGTAATATCAACATAAAATATAAATTATTACTATCAATTGAATTAATATTATTTTTTAAACTACTACTTACAAAAGAAAGATTATTTATATCACTAATAAAGAAGGTTAAAACAATACAAATAGCTAAAACCCATACTTTTGATTTACCAATTATATTGGATTTAATATTTAAATTTTTACGATATTTATAATATTGGACAATAACCGTGGCTAATTCAAAAATGATAGGAATAAGAGCATAGGGAGTTATTAAGTAAAGAAGAATAAAATTGGCTATGGTAAGCATTTTATCAGCTAAACCGTCAAATAAAGCACCAAAAAAAGTAGAAACATTCCACTTCCTTGCAAGGATACCATCAATACTATCAGTTGCATAACAAACAAGCGAAATAATTCCTGCAGCTATACCACCATAACGTAAATATACAGGGACAATAATTATTGTTCCAATAATTCTTATAAATGTTAATAAATTAACAAATAATAACTTAAACATTTTTTAAACTCCTTTGCTTTAAAATAAATTACTTTTACCATTTAAATAATTTTTAATATTCATACTATTTTTACCAACCGGTTTAATAATATCTAGATATATTATACCATCAATACAGCCAATTCCTAAACTATTTTTAGTAACATATAATTTATTAACCATACTTTTTTCATTAGTATAATGGGCTTTCACAATTTTAATTTCCTCATCTTTAATTGTTGTTTTAGTTAAAGGAGAGGGACTAAAAGCTCTTATTTTATTATAAACGTTTTTAACAGAGGTATTAAAATCTAACTCTTCCATTTCCCTTGTAATCATTGGAGCATAGGTTGCCTCATCATTATTTTGTTTAATTCTTTTAACATTACCATTTACTATATCATTTAAATTAGCCATTAAAAGATCTTTACCCATTTCACTTAATTGTTGAAATAAAACAAGGGCATCATCATCTTCTTTTATTTTATATTCTTTTTTAGCAATTATATCACCGGTATCCATAAATTCATCCATATACATTAAAGTGATACCTGTTTCTTCTTCCCCATTAATAAGAGCCCATTGGATGGGAGCAGAACCCCGGTATTTAGGAAGTAATGAGGCGTGAATATTAATACAACCATATTTAGGATAATCAATTAATTCTTTAGGAATTATTTTACCATAAGCACAAGTAATAATAATATCAGGTTGATATTTGATAATTTCTGGGTAACCCTTTTTAACCGATTTTAGTTTTAAAATGGGGATATTATTTTCTTTTGCTAATAAAGCAACTGGTGATGGTGTTAATATTTTTTTCCTTCCCACATAAGCATCAGTTTTAGTTACTACACATACTACATTACAATTTTCAATTAAAGCCTTAAGAGGTTTTAATGAAAAATCGGGAGTACCCATATAAACAACTCTTAAATCTTTCATTTGTCTTCACCTATAATGTATTATAAATTAAAAACTATAAAAAAACAAATAAAAAAGTGCCAAGATATTTGACACTAACTAAAAGCAACATCCAAAAACATCATTATAGCAAAACCTAAAAGCGTAAATAAGCTCATTAAATTTTTACATTTATTGTTTTGACTTTCCGGAATTAATTCACTAACCGCTACATAGATCATTGCTCCGGCAGCAAAACTTAAGAAAAAAGGTAAAATATTTTTTACATACATAACGAGTAAACAACCAATTAACCCCGCAATAGGTTCTACTATACCACTAAGCATTCCATATATAAATGATTTAGTACGGCTAAAATTTTCTCTTCTTAAAGGAAGACTAATTGCTGATCCTTCGGGAAAATTTTGAATACCTATACCAACAGCCAACATAAAAGCCCCAATTAATGTTGTGGTATGACTGGCAATGGAACCAAAAGCAACACCTATAGCTAATCCTTCCGGTATATTATGAAGTGTTATTGAAATCATCAACATTAAACTTCTTTTAATACCTTTAGCATTACTTTTATTTTTTTTATTTAAAATTTTACCAAAAATATTGTCACTTATTATTAAAATAACACTACCTATTAAAAAACCAATTGTAACTATAATTGGGGCATTCATTCCAAGACCACTGGCATCATCAATAGCAGGATTTAAAAGGGAAAAAAATGAAGCTGCAATCATTACACCTGCTGATAGTCCTAACATTGCATCAAGGACAGTTCCATTAACTTTTTTAAAAAAGAAAACTAGTGCTGATCCTAAAGTTGTTATTAAAAATGTCATTAACGTTGCAATTAATACTTGGATATATACTCCTGAATTAATATAAAAATCTATCATCCATAAACACCTACTATATTATAAGTAAAAGATAATATAATGTGTAGGTTACTTTTTTATTAATTTATTATTTTGATCTATCTTTATTATTTTAACTTTCTTAATATTTTGTTAATTTCTTTTTCAGATAACTTTGTAATACTCATTATTTTTTCTATTGGTAAAGTTCCATCTTTTAAAAGTTCTTTCGCTATATCATTTTTATTCATTTCTATTCCTCGTTCTTCTGCCTCCTCTATTCTTCTTTGATAGTTTATTCTATCTGATTCAATATTCCATTCTCTTAACCATTTTATTGTTTCTTCCATTACTTTATCTCCTCTCGCATATTTCTTCATCTCTTTCACACTTCTACTCCCTATTATTCTTAAATATCTTATAAATCGTTCTTCATCTTTCTTATATGGTATTTCTTCTACTAAATCATACCTTACTAAATACATTACTATATTATCATTTATCTCTTCATTACTTATTATTCCTTTAAAACTATAACCATTTACTACTTCATTATTGATCCTTTTATAATTTCCTTTGATAAAATTTATACTTGTTACTTTTTTATACTTACTTGGTTGTATCCTTTTTTCTTGTTTACTATAAAGTCTACACAAATAACCTAAGCTTTTATTATAGCTATCTTTATTAAAAGTATCTTTATACATTTCTATTGATATTATTCCATCTTCTTTAGTAGCAGTTAAATCACCATAATAACTTCGATACTTTTTATTATCGCCACTTAAATAAGCATTAGGTATTAATTCAGTTATTATTTTACCATTATTATCTTTGCCTACATATTCGAAAAATGCTGTTATCAAGTCTTCTAATATTTCTTTATGCATAAAGACTTGTTTAAAAGCTAAGTCATCTGTTAAATAATCAAATTTTTCCATAATGTTTCTCCTTCGAAGAGTATATCTTAACCATTTTTTTACTAATTGCAAGACTTTCGACAAATGATGTCAAAACTTCTTTTAATTCGACATTTTCTCCCTTCACTATATATATTAGCTTTTTTTCTTCGATTTCCTTCTTTTTATGAAAAATTATTTAAAAAAAATAATATTTTAAATATTCACACATTAAAAAAGACACTAAAGTGTCTAAATAAGAAATATAATTATGGTTCTTTAACAATATTACATTCTGTTAATGTTGAAGTTATTTTAACATTTATTGTTTTGCCCGCTAAAGCACTTTGATCTGCAGTAGTATTATTAAAATATACAGCCCCTAATATTGTTTTTGAATTAGCATCACTACTTTGAGTTAAATTAACAGTAAAATTTTTAGTTATATTTGCTTCTTTTGCACCAACTAAATCTATTTCTTTAACATCATTTTCTGAAAAAGTTATACCATCCCCAGATAAACTAGCAAATAAGCTACCTTTTTCTAAAACACTTTTGATATTATTATCGCCACCATCTATTAAAGAAATAGTTATAGTACCATTACAAGAATATTGTAGATTATCTGCACCACCAGCCACCACTATATTGGCAATATTATGAGTTGCTACTTGGTCTTTAGTTGGAACAGTACTACCTGCTTGAGCATAATATTTTCCCGGTTTTGCTAAAGTCATCATATCAGCTGTAACATTAAGTGATAATGTCGTATTCCCACTAATTCCAACTAGTCCCACATTAGGAGTAGTAACATTAATATTAGTCTTAGCCGTTGAATTACTAACACCAGTAAAATATGCAAATGATCCACTAATAATTGCTAATAATAGAATAACAATTACCACAACCAATAACGATACTATACTTTTCTTATTCATTATCTATTCCTCCTAGATTATTTTGTTATCTTCAATACTATACATATTTATTTTATAAAATAAATTATATTATGTCAATTAAGTAAAAATGTGTTATCTTTAAATTGACATATTTTGATAGTTATATTTATAAAAAACTATAATTATTATACCCATACTATCATTTTTTTATAATTTAAAAAATATAGAAATAAAATTCTATATTAAGATGATATCTCACAAGAATCTGTACTAACAGTAATATTTAAATTAATGCTTTTATCAGCCAAATCATCTTGAATACCTTCTGTATTTTTAAAATAGACATCTGCAGTTAATGAAGCTGATTCACTTTTATTGATAGTATATTCAAAATTTCTAGTAATGGCACTATTTGTACTTGATAAATTTATGACAGTTTCATCCAACTCTGATATATTATTGCTTCCCTTACCCAATTTAACAAATAAACTGCCTTCTGCTAAAACACCTTTAATAGAATCTTCTCCACCAGATAAAGTTATATTAATAGTGCCATTACAATTATAAGATATACTTTCACCAACTGTTGAGGCAGCCATTGTGGCAATTGTTATTGGAGATGAAGTTTCAGATACATTTCCTCCTTCAGTTATATGCCATTCTGTATTACGATTACTATATGATAGTTGTTCATCAGTTAAATTGAAACTAATAGATGAACTTCCTGTTGTCCCAATCGTACCAATATTGGGAGTTGTTGCAGTTACTTGAGTTTTGGTTTCTGTATTACTCGCTACTGAAAAATAGGCATATGATGCTCCAATAACAGAAATAAGTAAAGTTGCAACAGCAATTATTGTTAAAATCATTGAACTTTTTTTATTAATTACATTATCCATAATATTCAAATCTCCTTTTTATTAATATGGGTTATTCATAGTTTTTTATTATCCAACTCTAATTAAATTTTAATATTATTTAAAATCAAAGTCAATTATTATCTTAAATTTATCAGGCATTTGACATTATATAGGATATTCTTCTTCCTCTTTTTCTCTTCGCTTTTCTTTCTTCTTATTTTTTCGTTTTGACTTTTTTATTCCCTTTTTGGGGTTTTGACTAATCTGTTACCAATTCACATCCTGTAAGTGTAGTATCGATTTGAACTGTTAAGGTTTTACCGGCAAGTGAACTTTGATCAGAAGTTGTATTATTAAATTCAACATCAGCAATTAATTCCTTAGTATCACCATTGGCATTCAATGTAACCTTTTTACTTGTAAATTCTTTTGAACCTGTAACAGTGCTTAAATCTAAACCTGTTTCTGTTGGAACATCTGTATTTTCTATGCCTAAACCAGAAAGATACAATATTGCATCACCAGCGGTTAAACCTTCCATTGTTCCACTTTTAGTTACTGTTATATTAAGTGTACATTCATAAGAATCTCCCTCAGCTCCACCTGCAGATTTTAATGTTGCTATTTTATGGCTTTGTTTTGTTGCTTCGTGTTGAGCTTCACCATCAGTTAGTACACCTGATACTGCAAAATATTTTCCTGTGCCTTGTTTTTCTGAAGACATATCTTCAGCAGTCAAATATAAACTTAAAGTCTTATTAGTACTGTCTAATGTAAATGTTGGTATTGATGCTGTTTTGGCTGTTGTTGTAGTTTGGGTATTTCCACTTGCTTGTACACTAAAGTACGCAAATGTCGCTCCGACCTATTTTTATTTTTCTTTTCATAGCATTTCACCATCTAAAGGATATTCTTCTTCCTCTTTTTCTCTTCGCTTTTCTTTCTTCTTATTTTTTCGTTTTGACTTTTTTATTCCCTTTTTGGGGTTATTGATTATTCGTCAGCATTACATTTTAATCCGGTTACATTTACTGTTACCTTTAAATCTTTTCCAGCTAAATTATGAGTTGCACTATTTTGTTGGCTTTCAGTATTTACTACGTAAATATTTCCTTTTAAACTTGCTGTATCTGTTGTATCTTTTGTTAATTTTATAGTTATTGTTTGTTGTTCAAAAGCATCTTTTAAATCGTGTGGTCCAGCAGTATAACCAGTTATTGCTGCATCACTAGAAAATTTAATAAATGCTTCTCCAGCTTCTAATGCGCTTTTCATTGCTCCTGTTGCTGTTACATCTAATTTAGCTGTACAAGTGTATGATTTAGCAGTATCCCCTCCAGTTAATGTTGCTGTTGCAAATGTTAATTCTTGTTCTGTTTCAACTACTGCTGTATTTGTTGAACTAATATAAATATTTTTACCTTTATTGGTATCAGACATTTGTTCTTCTGAAATTGTTGCACTTGATTCTAAACTTCCTGTTAATGCTACTGTTCCTACATCTTGTGTATTTGCAGTTACATTTGCTGTAGCTGAATCATTACCTGTTACACTAAAGTACGCAAATGTCGCTCCGACTACTTACTCATCATAGTAATTTTAATTTTTTGATCATTTTAATTAATCATTAATATATATATAATGAATTTTTATAAAAAAGAATATATGTTTTAATGCTACTGAAAGATTTTACTAATACAAGCAAAATTTTTCAGTAGAATTTTAATTGTTACTTTAGTAATTTGGGGCATTTTACTTTAGTAATTTGTGGAATTTTACTTTAGTGATTTGTGGTTTTTTACTTTAGTAATTTGTGATAATATTATTTTTCTTTTCATAGTATTTCGCTCATCTAAAGGATATATTCTTCTTCCTCTTTTTCTCTTCGCTTTTCTTTCTTCTTATTTTTTCGTTTTGACTTTTTTATTCCCTTTTTGGGGTTTACTCGCCTGCATTTACTTCGCAAGAAGTTAGATTAAAACTAATTTTTAAATTTAATTTTGTACCAGATAAATCATGTTCACCAGCTGTGTTTTGTTGAGTATTATATTTATTAACTAAATAAGCTGATGCTTTAATTTCAATACCTGTTGTACCTGTAACAGCAAAATCAGTAAATGTATATGTCTCTTTATGACCAGACTTAGCATAAATCGTACTTAGATCTACTGCATCGTTAGGAAAAGTTTCTCCCAAAATTGATGATGATGTTAGTTTTACAAATAAATCACCAGCATTTAATTTAGAAGCCATTGTATCAGAAACATCAGATAAATCAATTGTTAATGTTCCATTACATTTATAATTAGTTGTTCCCTTATTAGCTTGTATTGTTGCTATAGTAACTGCTTTACTATCATCGTCTTTAGTACTTTTTGAAACTGCCCCACCATCGTTTGTAACAGCATAAAGGTATTCATCTTCTGACGCTGGTTTTGCTAAATCAGTTATACTTGGTTTCATATAAAGATTTTCTTCCCCTTGTGTTACCGTTACTATACCTACATCTGGAGTTTCTGCAGTTACATTTGTATTTGTAGTTCCTTGACTACTTACACTAAAGTACGCAAATGTCGCTATTTTACCAATTTATATCTTCTAATGAATTCAAATATATATGCTTTATCTAAATAATCTAAATATTTTATTCTTGCTTCCAAAGTATTAAATTCAAATATTTTTGAGAATCCGCTCCAAATTAAATATTCAGTTATACTATAATTATTATTTAATTTTTTATTATATCTAATATTTCTTTATATACAAATGGCCTTATTTTAAAGGAAACTGATCAACCACTAAGTTCTTTAACAATTTCTATAGATAATTTAGAATTAGAACCAGTACTGAAAGATTTTACTTATATTAGTAAAATCTTTCACTAGAATTTTAATTATTACTTTAGTAATTTGTGATAATATTACTTTTTCTCTTCATAGTATCTCTTCCATCTAAGGGATATTCTTCTTCCTCTTTTTCTCTTCGCTTTTCTTTCTTCTTATTTTTTCGTTTTGACTTTTTTATTCCCTTTTTGGTTATTTCTATTCTCCTGCTGTTGATGTCGTTTCACAATCTGATACTGTAGTTTTTATAGAGACATTTAAATTTTTTCCTGCCAAATAATCTTGAACTACTCCAGCATCAGAACTTTTATTTACCAACCAAACATCTGCTTTTAAAGTTTTTTCTAAATTTCCTTTGCTAAATGATATTTTTCCACTGTTTAAGTTAAATGTTGCTGTTCCTGTCTTTTCATCATTTGTTGATCCAAGATATGTAAATGGTTCTTGTGATAAATCTACAGATTCAGCACCATCTAATCCATCAATTCCTGATAATGTAATAAACGCATCACCTTTTTGTAGATTTCCAGCCATAGTTCCATTTACCGTTACTAAAACAGATAAATTACATTTAACTGTATCATTTTCATCTGCACCAGTTAGTTGAATTTTTGCAACATCTAGGCCAACGGCATCAGTTGACCAAATTCCACCAGTTGTTGATCCATCATTATCTCCTGTTTGTTGTTTGCTAATTGCATAGAATGACTTATCTTGACTTTGCTTTGCCATATCTTGAGTTGAAACAGATAAAGTTAAATCATCAGCTCCTTGAGTTACATTTATGGTTCCAATTTTACCAGTACTAGCTTGAATATTTGTTGTAGTATCACCACCATTTGTTACACTAAAGTACGCAAATGTCGCTCCGACTACTGCTCTTTATCTAATAACCAATCTAAAACATTTCTAATCTTTATCCCTTCTTCATTAGATAAAGGTATTTTATCAGATGTTAAAACTAATTTTTCATAATTATCATCAATCTTTTTCAAAGGCCTTAATTCTCTTTCAAAGATTTTTCTATCATTTTCATCAATTCCTTTTAAGGTATCAGCTACTTGAACATATAATCTTCCGTCTTTATTAAGCGCAACAAAATCTATTACGTATTCATCTACCTTTCCTATAAATACATCATAGCCTCTTCTTAACAACTCTAAATACACAACATTTTCAAGAACGTGACCATAATCTCCTATTTTTCGTCCCAATATAAAATATCTTAATCCTAAATCTGATATATAATATTTCTCACCTGTTTTCAAATATTGTTTACCTTTAATATCATACCTTGAAGCTTTGTATAAGAAATAAGATTCCGTAAGGCCTTCTAAATATTTCTCTACCGTTCTAACATTTATATTTCTACCATCATTAATCATTGCATTAGCAATATTATTAGTTGATAATATATTACCAATATTATCCATAGCAAAATTAGTAACACTTCTTAACATACTCTCATCCGTAATTTTCTTTCTTGCCAAAACATCTTTAATTATTATATCTTCATATATTCCGCTTAAATAAATACTTACATCATCTTCTGTTTCCAAAAAAGTAGTAAAAGGTAATGAGCCAAAAGATATATACTTTTGATACAATTCATCATTATTTAAATTTTTATATACATTTTTATATTCTTTAAAAGATAATGGTAACATTTTAATTTCTATATATCTTCCAGAAAGCAATGTAGCAAGCTCACTAGATAATAAATTTGCATTAGAACCTGTTATATATAAATCTACATTTTTCTTTATATATAAACTATCAACAGCTTTTTGAAATTCCAAAACTTTTTGAACTTCATCTATGAAAACATAATTCTTTTTCTTTAAATTTAAATTATCATTAATATAATTATATAAAGACATATAATCTGTAATAAAATTATATTTTAAATCTTCTAAATTAATGCTTATTATTTGATCTTCTTTTACATCATTATTTAATAAATATTCTTTATACATTTCTAATAAGGTTGATTTACCACATCTTCTTATCCCTGTTATTACTTTTATTATTTCCTTATCTTTAAATCTTTTTAAAACATTTAAATATTCTGTTCTTTCTATCATATATAAGTCTTCCTTTATTGGTTTCATTATACAACATTTTGAAAAGAAAGTAAAGTTTTTGTATTAGAGTACAAAAACTTACTAATTTATGATAATTTTTGTATTGGCATTTTTCACCCATCTAAAGGATATTTTTCTTCCTCTTTTTCTCTTCGCTTTTCTTTCTTCTTATTTTTTCGTTTTGACTTTTTTATTCCCTTTTTGGGGTTAT
>CANQKO010000019.1 GCA_947624505.1 uncultured Bacilli bacterium
CCCATTTTTCTATATTGTGGTAAAATTGCAAACCAATCTAACCATATTGTATCTGGATATTCTCTAAAAACATCCACGCCAGTAATACCTATCAGCTTTTCTTTATCATAAACCAAGAAAAAGCAATTATCATCTAACGAATTTATTGCTTTGTCATATAAATCATTATAGTCTGGATCTTCTGACCATATTGATTTTTGAATAGCAAATGCTACATCAACTGTGTTTTTATTAAGTTTTATATAAGTTAAACTATATTTTGAGTCCATAGTAGTCTTTAATCCTTCTCTCATAATAAACCGACAAATACTTATAAATATTATTACAATTATAAATTTAAAACTATTTTGCCTTTGAAAATATGCAAGTATGTTTTCTAAATTGCCAAACTTATTAATTTAAACTATGAAAATTATATCATAAATTAAAGTATTTTAAAACCCGAACAATATGTCCGAGTTTCCAATCAATCTGGTGCCGAATATAAGAATCGAACTTACATCTAAGCGTTACGAGGGCCTTGTTCTACCATTGAACTAATTCGGCAATGTAAATAATTTATATCATATTTTTAGCAAATAGTCAATTTGCATTGTATTTATAAATAACCTTGCATTGTTTTAACATATAATTTATTGTATAATTATTTTAAAGAAGGTATAAAGATGCAAAAAAGTGAAAAATTTTTATGGGAACATTATTATCAAAAAGATGAATTAAAATTAAATATTCCTAACTTATCCATCTATGATTATATGATGAAACATAGTAAGGAATTTAAAAATAAATATGCGATTAATTATTTTGGTAGAAAAATTACTTATAAATTATTTTGGGATTACATTGAAAAATGTGCCAAGAGTCTAAAGGCAATGGGTATTAAAAAAGGAGATGTCGTAACTATATGCTTACCTAATACCCCGGAGGCAATTATAACTTTTTTTGCTATTAATAAAATTGGGGGAGTAGTGGAAATGATTCATCCCTTATCAAGTGAAGTGGAAATAAAAGATTATTTAAATTCCACTAATAGTAAATTATTAATTGCTTTAAATCAATGTTATAAAAGATTTAAAAATATTATTAAGATGACAAAGGTTACTAATGTTATAATATCAAGTCCTTCTGATTCAATGCCCCTTTTTTTAAATGCAATGTATAATGTTACCGTAAATAGAAAAGAAGAGTTACCAAGTAAAAATTCCTTTTACTTATTTTGGAAAGATTTTATTAATTTAGGTAATAGTTATAAAGGTGAAACGAAAGAAAAAGTTGGAGCTAATGACCGAGCTTTAATATTACATAGTGGGGGAACTACCGGTAGCCCTAAAAGTATTGTTTTAAAAAATAGAAGTGTAACAGGTGTTAATGAACAAGCTAAAGTATTCTTTCCTGATGTTCGGATTGGTGATACCCTTTTATTAGTTATTCCAATGTTTCATTGTTTAGGTTTAGTAGTGGGTGTCTTTATTCCTTTATGTCGTGGTGCATCAGTAATATGTGTTCCGCAATTTGATGCTAAAAGATTCGATAAATTATTAGGTAAATACCATCCTAACTTTTTACTTGGGGTACCAACTTTATTTGAAGCCTTAGTAAATAATAAACATTTAGCAAATGCTAATTTATCTTATTTAAAATGTTTAGTTTGTGGAGGAGATAGTCTAACTGAAGAAAAGAATAATCTCATTAATGATTATTTAAGTAGCCATCATTCCAAAGCTAAAATTATTCAAGGCTACGGAATGACAGAAACTTGTGGACCAGCTATTTATGGTACTAAGGGTAGTAATAAGTCTGGTAGTTTAGGTATTCCTCTTCCTGGTAATATTGTAAGAATTATTAATCCAGATACTAATAAAGAATGTCAAGTAAAAGAGATTGGGGAAATTTGGATTAGTAGCGATATAGTAATGGAAGGCTATTTAAATGATCCTAAAACAACTAAGGAAGTATTAAAAACTTATGGTGATGGAAGAAAATATATTGCTACCGGGGATTTAGGTTATATAGATGAAGATGGGGTAATTTTCTATGTTCAAAGAATCAAAAGAATCATTATTTCTTCAGGTTATAATATTTATCCGGAATATGTTGAAAGAATTCTTAAAAAGAATGAGTATATTAAAGATGTTTGTGTAGTTGGAGTTCCTCATCCATATAAAAAAGAAATAGCTAAAGCCTTTATTATTTTAAAAGATAATGTCGAAGAAACTTATACTGTTAAAAAAGAAATAATGGATTATGCCAAGACGAATTTAGCCCATTATATGATTCCAAGAGAATATATATATAAAAAAGAATTTCCGAAAACCAAAATGGCTAAAACAGATTATCGGGCGTTAAGAGATGAGTTAATAAATAGGTAGGGCAAATGATGGTAGTGTATATTATTTTAATATTATTATGTATATATATTATTTACATAATGTTTAAATCTTATAAAGATAGTGAATATAATATGTTTTGGTATAATTTTTTAAAATTACCTTTAGGAATTATTTTTAAATTATATTATCCTTATAAAAGAGTTAATAAGTTAGACTTGCCTTCTGGTCCTGTCATTATTTGTTCTAATCATATTCACTTAATGGATCAATGTTTAACTATCTTAGAAAGTAAAAGACCAATTCATTATATGGCTAAAAAAGAATATTTTGATAATCCCAAAGTTAGTTGGTTTTTTAAGATGGTTGGGTGTATTCCTGTTGATCGTAGCAAAAAAGATGATAATGCTAAAAGTAAGGCTAAAGAAGTATTAGATAAAGGATTAGTATTGGGAATATTTCCAGAAGGTACTAGAAATAAAACGAATGAAGATTTACTTCCCTTTAAATTTGGGGCGGTATCTTTGGCTAAAGCTTCTAATGCGACTATTATTCCCGTTGCTGTAACAGGAAAGTATCACTTTCGAACCAAAAACTTAAAAATAGCTTTTTGGGAAGGGTTTAAAGTAGAAGGTGACTTAGAAGAAGCCAATCAAAAATTATATAATATAATATTACAGATGATAAAGGATGGTAAATAATGCATAATATATATTTAAAAGATTTAATTAGAATATGTAATGGTAAGTTAATAAATGGTAATTTAGATGAAACTTTAATTAACTTTTCTAAAGATACGAGAACAATGGCAAAGGGAAGTATTTATGTTGGTATTAAAGGGGAAGTAATTGATGGCGATATCTATTATGAAGAAGCTTTAGAAAAAGGATGTTTAGGGTGTATTTTAAATGATGATGCCATTATTAATAAAGATATTATAGATAGATATTCAAATGCTTTTATTGTTTTAGTTAAAGATACCGTAAAATGTTTACAAGAACTTGCTAAATATAAAAGGAGTCTTTATGATATACCGGTAGTAGCAATAACTGGAAGTGTTGGTAAAACGAGTACTAAAGATATTATTGCTAGTGTATTAAGTAAAAAATATAAAGTATTAAAAACTTTTGGTAATTATAATAATGAAATTGGGCTACCGTTAACTATCTTATCTTTAAAAGATGAAGATTGTCTAGTCTTAGAAATGGGAATGAATCATTTTGGTGAGATTAGAAATTTAACGGCAATTGCGAAACCTACTGTGGCGGTTATAACAACAATTGGTACCTCTCATATTGGTAATCTTGGATCAAGAGAAAATATCTTAAAAGCTAAATTAGAAATATTAGAGGGAATGGACAAAAAAACTTTAATTATTAATAATGATAATGATTTATTAAATGCTTTTTATTTAAATAATAAAGATAAAATAGATTTTTATACTTATGGTTTAACTTCTGTATCTTTATACAAACCATATAATATTATTAATAGTGAATTAAATAGTACTTATGATATTAATATTGATAATAATACTTATAATGTTAAAGTAAATGTCCCTGGTAATCATTTTGTCCTAAATTCTTTAGCGGGTATTGCCGTTGGTAGATATTTAGGAGTCCCAATTAATGATATCGTTGCTGCTTTAAGTAATTTAGAATTAACTAAAAAAAGAATGGAAATAGAAAAGATTAATGATATTACCTTAATAAATGATGCTTATAATGCTTCCCTTGATTCAATGTCTTCGGCTTTAAGTTATTTAGGAAGTTTAAAGGGGACACGCAAAATAGCTATTTTAGGTGATATGTTAGAGTTAGGTGATTACTCAGAATATTTACATAGAGAAGTAGGTAAGTGTGTTTATAATAATAAAATTGACATTTTAATAATTATGGGAAGCGATAGTAAATACATTAAAGATGAAGCTACTAAATTAGGTTTTAATAAAGATAATGTTTATGAATTTAACAAAAGAGAAGATTTACTAGATCATTTATTTAAAATTATAAAACCAAATGATACATTATTATTTAAAGCCTCATTTGGAATGAAATTTTATGAATTATATAATATTGTCAAAGAAAAACTCAACAGTTAAATTATTGAGTCTTTTCTTTTTTAGTATATATATTTTCATCATCATCTTTTAATCCTAAGATATAATCAGCTGATACTCCTAAAAAGGTACAAATTTTTGGTAAATAAGTAACAGGCATTATATTAATACCTTTTTCATATCTAGCGTATTGTTGTTGTTTAATACCTAAATAATCAGCAATTTCTTTTTGGGTAATATTTTTACAATCTCTTACCCATTGGATTTTTTCGTTATAATACATAAGCTACTAACCTTTCTTTTTATAAAATATCATTTTTAACAACATATATGTTGACTTTTAAACATATAAATTGTAAAAATAAAGAGATATTAAAAAGAAAGAAATTAACTTGAAGAATATATATAATTATGATAATATTTTTATTGATAGCAGAGGAAGTGAGACTTTGAAAATATTAAAAGTAATTGGCAAAATTTTTAGTTTTATTGGTATTTTTTTAGGTGGTCTTGTTATTGCCATTTATGGAATGGGCCTACTTTTTTGTTATGGACCAAGTACCCACGCTCGTAATTTATTTGTGACGACAATGCTTGAAACGGGACAATTAAAGTTTGTGGTTGGTTTACTTATGAATGATAAACAAGTTGAAGAGATAGTTAATTCTAATAGTATGGCTACATTTGAAGATGAGATGGATGATGATTTAATAACAATTGATGATAAAATTAACAAAAATGGGATTGAATTAGTTGAGATAACGGGTAGCACTTATTATGCTAAAATGATTATTGTAAATGATCCCTCAAGAGTAAAAATTGCGAGTATTTATGATGGCTCTTGGAAAGAAAAAGGAGTCACATTAGAAAAACTTGTTAATGATAATGATGCTTTTGCGGGCGTTAATGGTGGCTTATATTACTCTGATAATAATAAAGGTGGTCGTCCTTTAGGTTTAGTTGTTAAAGGGGGAGTCATTGAACATAATAATCCCAGTGGAATAAGAGGATTACATTTAATTGGTTTTAATGAAGATAATTTACTTAAAATAATTGATTTAAGTGGTAAGAGTGCTAAAGAAGTTGAAGCGGTTATAAAAAATGAAAAAATAAGAGATGCGATTGCTTTTCAAGAAGAAGCAAGTGATGCGAATAACCATTTTGTTAAACTTATCATAAATGGTGAAAAAAGAGAAGCTAAAGGAAGTGGAAGTGGGGCTAACCCAAGGACTGCCATTGGCCAAAGAAGTGATGGAACGGTTCTAATTTTAGTTACTGATGGTCGGGGTAAAAATGGGCATTTAGGAGCAACAGCTAAAGATTTAATTGAAATAATGAGTGAGTATGGTGCAGTTAATGCTGCTAATATTGATGGTGGTTCATCTTCTAGTATGTATTATAATGGAAAATATGAAATGACTTCAGTTACCTTCTATTATTCTAATTCATCTTGGAATCTTCCTGATGGCTTTGTGGTAGAAAAGAGGTAATTATGAGTAAATATAAAAAGTCTTTAATAATATATACTGTTATTATAGTATCACTTGTCTTAATCTTTTTAGGTTATGTATTTCATAGTTTAATCATTTATGAAAGAAACTTAGTAGAAAATTATGTTAGTTTTTTAGTTAAAAGAGATAAATTAAGTGATAAAATAAATGAAAATTTATTTACGATAAGTAAGTTAGAAAAAGATAATGCTAAAATAACAGATGGCATAAAAAAGATTTATAAAAGTGCTAATTTAGAATATAAAGAAAATAATGAAGAAAGTACTGATGGCCTTTACGTTTATGATATTTATAATAATGATATTTTAATAAGTAAAGTAGCCCTTAAAAGTATTAAAAAATATAAAATTATGGGGATACTTACTAGTAACGAATGGGAAGTAGTGGATTTTAAAGATTACTTTGAAAATGGTATATATACATATAAAATTACTTTACCAGAAGATTATGAGTTATATATTAATGATAAATTAGTTAGTGATGATTATATTAAAGAGACCTCTGATGTACCTAATTTAGAAGAATTAACGAAATTTATTAGTATTAGTAAAAGTAATGTTTATTATATAGATAATTTAGTTTATGAACCAAAGATTAAAATATTAGATGAAAATAAAAAAGAAGTAGCATATAAATTAAAAGGTAATGAAATTGTTATTAATAAAGAATTTATTAAAGTAAATACTTATGATGAAGCTAGAAAATATTTAAAAGAAGATTTTGATATAATGGCTTTAGCCGAAAATTATAGTTTATTTTTAACTGATGATTTAGCTGGTGAAAGACACGGATTATCTACTTTAATGCCTTATTTATTAGAAGATACTTTAGTATATGAGCGGGCTTATTCTTTTAGTAGAGGACCAGATATTTTAATGGTTAGTGATCATACTTTTAAAAATCCGCGCTTTACTAATGAGACATTAAGTAATTTTACTATTTATAATGATTTAGCCTTTAGTGTGGAAATACATTTGGAAAAAAATATGATTGTCAGCCATAAAGATAAAGTCGATATTTTAAATGATAGATGGTACTTTATCTATTATAATAATGGTTATAAGTGGGTTAAAAGTGAAGCAGTTAAAAAGTAAAGATAATGGAAAGGATGCTTAAATAATGGATAATATATTTGTAGTGGTACCAACACTCGATCCCGATGAAGAAGTAATGCTTAAATTTATTAAAGAATTAAAGAAGGAATTTAAGAATATTTTAGTGGTTAATGATGGTTCAAAAAGTGTTTATGATAATTTTTTTGCTTCTTTAGAAAAAATGGATGTTATTGTTTTAAAACACTATGTTAATCTAGGAAAAGGAAGAGGCATTAAGAATGCTTTTAACTATATCTTAAATAACTATCCTAATATTTTAGGCTGTGTTACAGCGGATAGTGATGGCCAACATAGTGTTAAAGATATTAAAAAAGTGGCCAAAGAAGTTTTAAAAAATAGTGATAAATTAATCCTTGGGGTAAGAGATTTTGATCAAGATAATGTTCCTTCAAAAAGCAAATTTGGTAATAAGATTACACGCAATATCTTTAAGATATTTATTGGCTTAAATATTAGTGATACACAAACAGGTTTAAGAGGATTTTCGAATAAACTAATGAGTATGATGATGGACCTAGCGGGAGAAAGATATGAATATGAAACAAATATGTTAATTTTTACTAAAGAAGAAGGAATTAAAATAAAAGAAGTAGAAATAGAAACAATTTATTTAAATAGTAATGCCAATAGTCATTTTAATCCTTTAAAAGATTCCATTTTAATATATAAATTATTTTTAAAATATTTTGTTGCTTCTTTTAGTTCATTTCTTTTAGATATTATCTTATTTTGTAGCATCTTTGGCATTTTAAATATTAATCAAAAGATTTTAGCCGCCACCATTTTGGCAAGAACAGTCTCAAGTATTTATAATTATATTATTAATTCTAATTTAATATTTAAGAATATGAGTATTCCTACTTTAATTAAATATTATATGTTAGTAATTATTATAATGTTTACTTCCGGTTGCTTTGTAACTTATCTATATAATTTATTAAATATTCCAGTTATCATTATTAAAATTTTAGTAGATACTATTCTCTGGGTAATTAATTTAGTTGTTCAAAGAGAATTTGTTTTTAAAGGAGCATATGATGAATAAAAAAATTATCTATAGTCTTTCTTGTTTTTTGCTATTTATTATTTTAAGTATACTAATTGTTTTTGATAAAACTAAAGGGTTTGATACTTTTATTTATAATATAGTAACTTTTAAAATGAATGATATAATAACTATTATTAATAAAATATTTACCTTCTTAGGAAGTACGTTATTTATTGTCTTATTAAGTGTTTTTTTCTTTTTCTTTTTTCTTATTAAAAAAGAAAAGAATTCTTCTTTTATTGTGGCCACAGTTATAATTATTTCGACAGTTTTTAATAATGTTGTTAAATTAATAATTAGAAGAGAAAGGCCAAAAGTTTTAGCCCTAGTAGTAGAGAAGTCATTTAGCTTTCCTAGTGGACATACGATGGCTTCAGTATCTTTATACGGAATTCTTTTATATATGGTAATTAAAAGTAATTTAAGTAAGAATCAAAAGATTTTAATAAGTACACTTTTAGTTTTAATTCCTATTTTAGTAGCTCTTAGTCGTATTTATTTAGGAGCTCACTTTGCTAGCGATATTATTGGTGGGGCTTTATTATCTTTAGCGCTTCTTTTCTTAGAAATTTCTTATATTGATAAAAAGAAATTATTATAGTAAAATTATTAAAGAAGGATTTGATAAAATGAAGTTATTAAAATTAAGTATCCTATTATTAGTAATTAGTATTACTTGTAGTTGTTCATTTAAAACAGATAATTTAGAAAATGCCACAATATATACAACGGTTTATCCTTTAAAATATATAACAGAATATTTATATGGAGATCATAGTGTGATAAATAGTATTTATCCAAATGGTGTTGATTTAAATAATTATACGCTTACGGATAAACAAATTGATGAGTATTCTAAGGGTGATTTATTTATTCATTTAGGCTATGGTAATGAAAAAGATATTGCTAAGACTTTTGCTCTTAAAAATAAGAATATGTTAGTTATTGATGCAACTTATGAAGATAATTATAGTTTGGAAGTTACCAATGATTTTCGCGAATTGTGGTTAGCTCCAAATAACTATATCAATATGTTAAAAAATGTTAAGAATGCTTTAAAAGAATATCTAGATAATAGTGTTATTGAAGAAGATATAGATAAGTTTTATAATGAATTATATATTAAATTATCATGGATGGATGCTGAACTTAGAAGTATCTCTAAAGAAGCTAAAAATTTAGATAATAATACTTTAGTTATTTTAAATCCTAGTTTAAAATATTTAGAAAATTATGGTTTTACCGTCGTTTGTTTAAAAGATATTGAATCTTCTGGTAGTAAGAGTGCCTTTGCTGATATTAAAAATAAATTTAAAACTTCTAAATATACAACCATTTTAAAATTAAGTAGTGAGGGAACAACTGATTTAGTTAATGAATTAGTAAAATCTTCTAAAGCTAAAGTAGTTGACATAAATGATATGGTTACAAATAGTGATAATACAAGTGATTATATTTCAATTCAAAATGAAAATATTGCGGCGATTAGAGATATTCTTATAAATTAAAAAATCTTCAAAACGAAGATTTTTTAATTTATAATTGTTTACTAAGTAAGGATTCTTCTCTTTTAGTATTCAGCTTGGTAATAAACTCAATCATTTCATCATAATTATTCATTCTTCCCTTTAAAAGTAAATCAATCGGGGTATCTTCAAAAATATAAATTGTGCTGTCTTTTTCTGGGGAAATCGTATATAAAATGAAACCAAGTCTTAATTTTTGAATTTCTTCTTCTAATTCTTGGGAATAATAAGTAACGCCATTGGTTTTAATATTAAATTCGCTAAGTAAATTATTAAATAATTGCATATCTTTGCATTCTTTAATAAAATCAACTAATTGGTCGCGATCAAATTCAAAGTTTTTTTGTGATGCATAGATACCTGTAAATAAACAAATAAAATCAAATGAAGTAAAATTATCTTTTTTCACTTAATTTAACCCTCCTTAAAACATATTTTAGCACATTTATTGCATCTTGTATATCTTTTAACATTTTGATAAAATTAAGGAGATGGTGATAAAATGATTAAAGAAAAGAAAGAAGGTTCTTTAATAGTTATATCAGCTCCATCTGGGGCTGGTAAAGGAACAATAATTAGTGAACTTTTAAAAAGAAATAAAAACCTATGGTTATCAGTATCAACGACTTCAAGAGAAATGCGCAGTAACGATATTCCGGGAGTCACTTATGATTTTGTAACTAAAGAAGATTTTGAAAAGAAAATAAAAGAAGATTATTTTTTAGAATATACGAATTATGCTGGTAATTATTATGGGACACCGAAAGATAAAATAATGGAAAAATTAAAGGAAGGAATAGATACTATTCTCGAAATTGAAATAGAAGGAGCTAAAAATATTCGGGATAAATTTAGTGACGCTATCTGTATTTTTATTATGCCACCTTCTATTAAAGAGTTAGCTCATCGTCTTAAAAAAAGAGGTACTGATTCTAAAGAAGCGATAATGGCAAGATTTCAAAAAGCTTATCAAGAAATCAATGAAGTGACTAAATATAATTATGTAGTTGTCAATGATGAAGTAGAAGTTGCCACTAAAAAAATTGAAGCCATTATTTTAGCGGAAAAATGTCGAGTTGATAGAATAGATGAAGTAAATTTAGATACGAAAGAAGAAGCAATCCACGAATTATTGATGGGTGAGGATATATGATGTTTATAAATAAATACTTAACTTTTATCAAATATCTTTTTGTGGCTGGTTTTAGTTTTCTTTTGGATATTAGTCTTTTTACTTTATTTAATCATTTTTTAAATAGTATTGTAATATCGACAATACTAGCAAGAATTATCTCATCATTTATAAATTATTTACTTAATAAAGATAAAGTATTTAAAAGTAAGGAAAAAAATACCATCTTTAAATATTATCTTTTAGTATTAGTACAGATGTTGGTGTCAGCGACAATTGTAGAAGATTTATGTAATTTAGTAGTAATAAATCCCACAATAATTAAAATACCGACTGAACTATGTTTATTCGTTATCAATTATTTTATTCAAAAATATTATATTTTTAAAACAAGTAATATTCCTAATATTATTAATAATTATTTAAAATATTTATTCTTAAGTTTCTTATCAACTTTTAGTGTTTATAATTATGTTTTAATATTTGTAAATAATAGTTATTTACAAATATTATGTCTATTTATAATATATATATTATTTTTAATTTTTTATAAATTATTATATAAAAATATTAAATTAGCGAAAATATATGCAGGTTATGCCATTATTTTTAGTATTATTTTAGTTTTAGGATATAGTTATTATGTTACAGAAACTGGTTATCTTTTTTGGGGTAATTTAAACAATTTTTTAATTTCTTTAATAAAAGTAGTGGGTTATTATTATTTTATTAAGACTATTGTTTATTATATAATTAAGTTTTTAAGGTATCCTTTTAATAACCCTCAAAATAAATTAATTAAGGCTTTTTGTAAACATCCTTTTAGATATTCATTTTTACTGATGAGTCTTGTTTATAGTATATTTTTAATTATTTATTATCCAGGTATCCTAAATTTAGATAACGCTAATCAAATAAAAGAAGTTTTGGGAATTTCTACAAGATATTTAGCGGGAATTAATCCTATAAGTAATAAGACTCTTACTAATTTCAATCCCATTGTCCATACGCTTATGCTTGGGCTTCCTGTTCGTCTTGGTTTATTTTGGGGTAGTTTTAATTTTGGTTTATTTCTTTATACATTAATGCAACTTTTAATAGTGATTAGCATTAATTCTTATATTATAAGTTATCTAATTAAAAGTAAAATTAATCCTTTATATGCTTTTATGAGTTTACTTGGTTTAATTTTAATACCTACAGTTGGCTTTTATAGTGTAACGGCCGTTAAAGATGTTTTATATACGGAGTTTTTACTCTTATTCTGTCTTTTTATATATGATTATTTAAAAAATAAAGATTCTTATCATTTTAAAAATTATTTAAGATTATTCTTAATTAGTCTTTTAGTTATTTTATTTAGAAATAATGGCATTCATTTAGTTATTATTACTTTACTATTTTTATTAATATATAATAAAAAATTACCAGTTGTCAGTTTAATTATATTACTTTTAAGTTTTAATGTTTTATTTAATAATGTTTTCTTGCCTTTAATGGGAATATCATCGACAAGCATAAGAGAGGTTTTATCAGTACCTTTTCAACAAACAGCTAGGTTAATTACTTTAAAAAAGGAAGTAGTTAGTGATGAAGATATTAATATTATTGGTCAAATATTAGATGTAGATAATATAGCTAAAGATTATAATAAAGATTTAGCTGATCCCGTAAAAGATAAATTTAATAAAGATTATACTAATAAAGATTTAATTAATTATTTTAAAGTATGGGGTAAATATTTATTAAAAGAACCAGTTATTTATGTTGATGCCACCATTAATAATATTTCTGGGTTTTTTAATCCATATGAAAAAGATTGGAAAGTTTATCATAAATTATATTCTGATTTACCAAAAGCTGGTTTTGACTTACATTATTTAAGTGCCTTTAAAGGAGCAAGAAATTTCTTATATGAATATGAAAATTTTTTTGAAATGACGCCTTTTGGTTTAATTTCAAATATAGCTATTATTACTTGGCTTAGTATTTTATGCTTTCTAACTTTGCTTAATAAAAAACCATATTATATTATATTACTTCCTAGTATAATATCTATTTTATTTTGTGTGGTGGGTCCAAGGGATCTATACTTCCGTTATATTTATCCATCTTTTATGATGCTTATTTTATTATTTCCTTTAATTAAAGATATTAATGAACATAATTAAGACTTGCAATTTATCTTAAAATAAAAGATAATAGTAAGCAATATATTAAAGAAGAAGGTGATTTAATGAATATCGATTATTTTTGTTTTAGTGTTCCATCTTTAAATACAACTGATTTAATATTTAAAAAAAGCGATGATGAAAATGTTCACCTTTTTAAAATAAAAGAACTAGAACTAATGCAAAATGCTAAAAGAAAACACATGTTAATTGTCTTTAACCGCCAAGATAAAAAGTTTTATGATGAATTTGGTCCGGTTGATGTAAAAGATAAAGTGATTTTTCCAAGAAGTTTAGTTATTTATGAACAAGAATTATTAAATGCCTTATCATCTTCTTTAGCAAATACTTTAGAAACTAATGAGGATACCTTAAAAATAGAAAAATGGCCTTTATATATAAAGCCTTTATATCGGGAAATTATTGTGACAACTTTTGCCGAATTTAGGAATAATGCTTTAAAATATAAAGAATATTTTAAAAATATTTTTATTCAAACTAGTAAAAAAAGCGATATTCATTTTATTTTAAAAAATTATGGTTATTTAGATTTAGGTTATAAAAAAATGTTTATTTCTAAACCCAAAATAAATTTAAGGGATGATGAGCAAATATTTTTATCAGAAGCATTTAAATATGTAGGGGATTTTAATAACATTGATTCTAATATTTATCGAGCTTTTATTATAAATAAAGAATTAATAAGTATTGCTCGATGTCATCTTAGATATAAATGTTTTATCCCGGAAGAAGTAATATTTTTTGTTAATGATTTATTAAAGCAAATAAATGAAGTAAAAGATTTTCCTTCAAGTTATACACTTGATGTTGGAGAAATGATTATTGATGGTAAAAGAGTAATAGATATAATTGAGTTTAATTCTCTTTGTTCATCAGGACTTGAATTAGGGAATAATTTAGTTAAAGAAATAACTAGAAAGAAAATTCTTAAAAGACGTTAAGAGCATTTGTGCAATATAAATGCTTTTAAATTGCATAAATGTATGCTATAATTTTTGATAGAATAAAGGAGTTTAATAATATGGATGATAACGAAATAATTGAGTTAAATAGTGATAATCTAGAAGAAGAAGCGAATTTAGAAATCAATAATTTAAGTAATAATGATAATAAACATCATAAAAAAAGTTTAAAAGATAAATGGGAAGATTTAGATAAAAAATATAAAATTATTATTATTGTTATACCAATTGTTATTTTAATTGTGGTTTTAATTTTAATTTTGTATTTGACAATTTTTAAAGATAATACCCCAAATAATGAAAAAGAACAAGAAAAAGAAGAAGTTATAATTGAAAAAGATAATTATCGTTATGAAAATGGCCGATTAATATTTTTAGATAAACTAGAAAGAGCTTTAGGTAGTTATGAATGTCTAAATAAAGACCCTAGTGAATGTTTAGTAACCAAAAGTAATTATGAAAATGATACTTTTGAAAGAGTTACCAGCATTTATGAAGATGGAACGGAAATCATTACTAATTCACCAATATATT
Source organism: uncultured Bacilli bacterium (assembly GCA_947624505.1). Taxonomy (GTDB): domain Bacteria; phylum Bacillota_I; class Bacilli_A; order RF39; family UBA660; genus SIG200. The sequence goes on from CANQKO010000019.1 coordinate 14,407, forward strand.
TTGATAAATATATTTTTATTACTGATGGTGATAAAATAATTTTATATGATATTGAGCATAAAAATAATTTATTAGAATTAAGTAATATTAAAATCTATGATGCAAATAGTTATTTAGTCGTGGTAAAGGATTTAAATAATTTATATGGTTTAATAAAGATCACAGAAAATGGTTTTGAAACATTAATTAAACCGACATATGATAATTTAGGAATTATTAACTCATCTTTACAATATTTAGTCGCGGAAAGTAAAAATAATAAATATATTATTGATAGTAATGGTAAGAAGTTAACTTCTAATATCAATGAAGATATTAAAAGTGTTAGTAAAGATTATTTTATAACTTATAGTAAACAAAAGTATCATATGTCGACTTTAAAAGGGGAAGAATTAATTAATGATTATGATTATATTGGTTTTAATAATAATTTAATCATCTTAGTAAAAGATGATAAATTGTATTTAATGGATAATGATCTTAATAAATTTAATGAAGATGGTTTTTCTTTAACAAACAATGCTTATGTTAAAAAATATATTTTTGATAGTGATAATAAATTAAAAGAAGAAAGAAAAGCTTATGAACTTGATATTAATGATAATATTATAACTGTTACAATAGATGAAGATGTTTATAAAATAAATACTTATGAAGGCTTAAGTAGTAGTAAATTTAATTATTTAAGTTATTATGATGGTATATTATATTTTTATAAAGATAGTAATAAAACGGAAGTTATTGGTAGTTATGAATGTACTAATAAAAATGAAATAACTAAAAAAGATGCTTCTTTAGATCAATGTTTTATTTATAAAGATAATGATTTAGTATCTGGAATATATAATGATGCTTATGTTTTCATTAATGATAGTAATTCTAGTGATGATGTAACATATTACTTATATGATTTGAAGAATAGTAAAGTATTGGGTACTTATAGTGAAATAAACTTTATAAATAGTAGTGAATTAAATAAAGACATTAAATTAATTACGACAGATGTATCATATATTTTAGCTAAATCAAAAATTGGTAGTAATAAAGATAATTATGGTATATTAGAAATTAATAAAGAAAAAGCCCAAGGGAAAGTAGAATTTAAATATCGGAGTATTATGAAAAATGATGATTATTACTTATTTATTAGTAATGATAATGTATATACTGTTTATAATCACGATTTTAAAAAGATTAGTAATGAATTTACATATATTGAACTATTCCCTAATTATTATGTTGGTATTTCAGATAATAAATTAAATATCTATAAATATGATGAAGCTTTAGGTATTTTACAAGAGGGTTTAACTATCAATAATAATGAGTTTACAGTTGACTTTACAGATGGATTTACAATAACAGTTGATGGAGAAGTATATAAATATAATTTAGAAGGTAATTTATATGAAGAATAAACCCGTTTTATATACGATTATTATTCTATTAATTATTTTTATTCCTCTAACTATTTTAGGATTTCTTTATAAAGAAAAACCAATAAGTATTTCTGATGAGAATCCTAAACATTTTCCTTACTATAATAATAGTTTATGGTTTTATCAACATAATAAATTAATAAGTAAATATGATTGCCTAAATGAAAAATGTAGTTATAATATCAAAAATATAATTAATAATAAATATGTTTTTATTAAAGATGGTGACATTTTATATTTATATGATATAAATAAAGGGAGTATTTATAATAAATACTTAGCTTGTTTAAACGAAGATAATAAATATATATGTGAAAGTGATAAATTATTATGGGGAGTATTAGATATTTTTGATGAAGTAAGAGAAGATATTCCATTTATTTATGAAAGTATTAATTTCAATAAAAATAAATATATTGTTAAAAAAGATAATAAATATTATTTAGTTGATGAAAAGAATGATAAAGTAACTAAGGAATTTATAAGTAAGATAGAAGATTTTAATAATACTTATGTTATAAGTAAAGAAAATGGTAGATATCGAATATATGATTTTGATGGAAATGAATATTTAAGTAATTATATTATCAATAATTATAGTCTTAGTGATAATTATATTGGAATAGTTTTAAATAATAATTTAAATATTTATAATAATATTAATAATCTAACTTTAAAAGAAATTAGTTTAAGTAATATAAATTCAAAAGTAAAATTAGAAGAAAAGAATAATAAATTAAATATTTATCTTGATGATTTATTACATAGTAGTATTGAATTATCTTAAATAATTTGTTAAAATATGGTTGTTATATGAAGAAATTTGAGGTATATATTGGCACTTTTTAGAGAGTTAGTGGTTGGTGAAAACTAATAAGTTAAGATATATTGGTTGCAAATAGAGTATAATATGCAGAAATGCTATATCATTTGAAAGTTAAAGTAAAGGTGGTACCGTGCTTATGCACCCTTTTGGTATCATCTTTTTATTTGGAGGGATAGAAATGTTAGATAAAAAATATGATCAAAATGAAGTAGAGAAAGATAGATATAATTATTGGCTTAGTCATCATTATTTTGAATGTGGTGATACTTCTAAAAAGCCTTATGCAATCGTTATTCCCCCACCTAATGTTACGGGTAAATTACATTTAGGTCACGCTTGGGATACAACTTTACAAGATATTATTATACGTTTTAAAAGAATGCAAGGTTATGATTGCCTGTGGCTTCCTGGGACTGATCATGCAGCAATTGCAACGGAAGCTAAAGTTGTTGCTAGATTAAAAGAACAAGGTATAAATAAATATGCTTTAGGAAGAGAAAAGTTTTTAGAAGAATGTTTTAAATGGACGGATGAACATAAAAGTATTATTCATTCTCAATGGGCTAAGTTAGGTTTATCAGTTGATTTAACAAAAGAAAGATTTACTTTAGATGAAGGGCTTAGTAATGCTGTTAAATATGTTTTTGTTGATTTATATAATAAAGGTTTAATTTACAGAGGAGAGAGGATTATTAACTGGGATCCAGTTGCGAAAACTGCTTTATCAAATGAAGAGGTTATCTATAAAAATATTGAAGGAGCCTTCTATCACCTTAAATATTATCTTGAAGATAGTGATGAATATTTAGATGTCGCCACCACTAGACCAGAGACATTATTTGGGGATACAGCAGTAGCGGTTAATCCAAAAGATGAAAGATATAATAAGTTAATTGGCAAGAATGTTATTTTACCAATTGTTGGTAAAAAGATTCCGATTGTTGGGGATGAACATGCTGATCCATCATTTGGAACTGGTGTTGTTAAAATTACACCGGCCCACGATCCGAATGACTTTGAAGTTGGTATTCGTCACAATTTAGAGCGAATTAAAGTTATTAATGAAGATGGTACAATGAATGATAAAGCTTTAAAATACCAAGGAATGGACCGTTTTGTGGCCAGAGATGAGTTAATAAAAGACTTAAAAAAAGCAGATTTGCTCATAAATATCGAACCAATGGTTCACTCTGTTGGGCACTCTGAAAGAACTAATGCTATTGTAGAGCCATACTTATCTAAGCAATGGTTTGTTAAGATGGAAAGCCTTGCAAAGAAGGTTTTAGAAAATCAAAAGAATAAAGATACTAAAGTTAATTTTGTACCCCCAAGATTTGAAAAGATAATGAATAATTGGATGAGTGATTGTCACGATTGGTGTATATCAAGACAACTTTGGTGGGGACACAGAATTCCTGCTTGGTATAAGGGTGATGAGGTATATGTTTCTCTTAATCCACCAGAGGGCGAGGGATGGATGCAAGATGAAGATGTATTAGATACTTGGTTTTCCAGTGCTTTATGGCCATTTTCAACGATGGGTTGGCCAGATAATTTAGAACTTTATAACCGCTATTTTCCAACTGATACTTTAGTTACGGGTTATGATATTATCTTCTTCTGGGTTTGTCGTATGACTTTCCAAAGTTTGGAATTTACCGAAAAAAGACCATTTAAACATTGTGTTATCCACGGTTTAATTAGAGATAAACAAGGAAGGAAAATGAGTAAAAGCTTAGGTAATGGCGTTGACCCAATGGATATGATTGATACTTATGGGGCCGATGCTTTAAGATATTATCTTACGACTTCAAGTGCTCCGGGAATGGATTTAAGATTTGATGAAGAAAAGTTAAAATCAACTTGGAATTTTATTAATAAGTTATGGAATGCTTCTCGTTTTACTTTAATGAATATTGAAGATTTAAAAGATATGCAATTAAATGAATTAAATAAACAAGATAAATGGATTTTGACTAAACTTAATAAAACAATTAAAGATGTTACCAAATATATGGAAAAATTTGAATTTAATAATGTTAATTCAATTATTTATTCCTTTATTTGGAATGATTTTTGTGATAACTATATTGAAATGGCTAAGTTTAGTAGCAATAGTGTAGGTACTAAAAGTACTTTACTTTATACCTTAAGTGCTATTTTAAAAATGCTTCATCCATTTATGCCATATGTAACTGACGCTATATATAATGAATTACCAATTAAAGATAGTGAGTCTATTATGATTAGTAGTTATCCTGTTGTTGATAAAAAATTAATTTTTGCTGATGCCGAAAGTGAAGTTGATGAGATAATTACCTTTATTAAAAATTATCGGACAGTTATAAAAGAAAATAATATTTTAAACACTTATGAAGTTCAAGTTAATTTCTCTGAAGAAATTATAATGAAAATGTTAAAACTTCAAGATCATATAATAAATAAACCAAAAGATATTACAAAATTTAAAGTAAGTAGTAAAAATTATGAAACAATTATCTATTATGAAAAAGAGTTAACTAAAGATGATGTCTTACAAAAAGAGAAGAGAATTGAAGAATTAAAAGCATCAATTAGTAAAAGAGAAGCATTACTTAATAATAAAAATTTTGTAAGTAAAGCACCAAAAGATTTAGTTGATAAAGAAAAAGAAAAATTAGCTAGTGAAAAAGAAGAACTTAAAAAAATTACTGAATAAATACCCAGTAATTTTTTATTTTTCTTTAACTATTGATTTACTATAAGGTTTCCTCTCATCAGTAAGATACGCTAAATAATCAATAGATACATTATAATATTTAGCTAGAATTTTAGCTTGTTCCATCGTTATTTCACTTGTTTCTGTTTCATATCTTGAATATTGTTGCTGAGATACGTTTAATACTTTAGCTATATCTTTTTGCAGTTTATCATTATCTTCTCTAATTTCTCTTATTCTATTCATTATAACCACCACATAAATTTTCTCATACTCATTATTTGAGTATTGACTTTTACATTAAATATGAGTACAATAAAATTGTGATACTCATAATATGAGTATAGAATAGGATGGTTGTCTATGAATAAAAATAAGAAATTAATAATTATTATAACAATAGTAATATTAACAATAGTAAGTTTAATAACAGTATTTAAAAAAGATACTACTAGTATAGTAGAAAAGAATAAAGTAAATAAAATAGAGAGAAAAGAATTTAGTATACTTAAAGAGCAAACTTATAATGGAAAAGATTGGGAATTATCTAATGATACAGCATTTCCAACCAGTGGTTATCTATTAAATATGACAGAAAGTAAATGTTATGGATATAATGATGAACCAATAACACCAATACCAGTTAAACAAGAATTAACAAAAGGAAGTATAGATGGAAGAGTAACTATAGAAAGCAGTAATACGATTTATTGTGTATTATATTTTGATTTAGATAATAAAGCACCAGAAGTAAATACATTTAGTATAACCGGAAAGACAAGTAGTGGTGATACATTAAATAATGGTTATACATATGGTTTAGATGTGACATATAAAGGTAATTGGTTAGATGAAGATGTAGTCCAATACTGTATAAGTAGTAATAATATAACTTGTGATAATTGGACAGAAATAAGTAATAATGAAGTAACAGTAACATCACCAAGTTTAACAAGTGGTGATGGAGAAAAAACAATGTATATATATTTAAAAGATAAAGCGAATAATGTATCAGTAACATCTACAACTTCTACAGCAAAGATAATAGTAGATCAAACAAAACCAGTAGTAAATACTTTTAATTTAACAGGAGCAGCAGATGAAGGCCAACAATTAAGTAGTAGTACAGATTACACCCATAAAGTAGGAATAACATATAATGCAACAATAACAGAAAGTAATATAGCTGAGTATTGTGTATATGAAGATAGTTGTAGTTATCAACCAACAACTAGTACAACATTAAATACAAGTTATACATTAAAAGATACAGAAGGAAGTCATAGTGTAAAAATAAGAGTAAAAGATAAAGCAGGTAATGAATCAGAAATAAATACCACATCAACTAAGAGTATAACATTAGATAAAACAAATCCAACAGCAACAATAAAATCTAATAGTCAAGATACAAGTAGTATAACAGTAACAGTAGGTTATAGTGGAACAGACTCAATAATAGCAAGACAATGTAAATTAAATAGTGAAAGTACTTGGACAGATGCCAAAGAAGATGGAAGTTGTACAATAAGTAATTTAAGTGATGGAACACCATACACCATAGAAGGAAGAGTAAGAGATGCGTCAGGAAGATATAGTCAAGCACCTTTTCCGAGTGTTAGTGTAACGACAGATTACGCATATAGATGTGATGTCGGAACTCTTGTAGAAGATCCATCGAAAGGTTGGATATGCACGACTAATGGTAAAACTTTAATAAATACTTACTGGACGTGCAGCGCTGAGCCAACTCAAAAGTATAGTTCTGAAAGTCAAGCCAAGGGAGGTTGTGAGTCGTCAGTCTCTGGGGAATGTTCGTATGTAAAGAGGGACGTTGAGTGCGTGGGCGGAGAGTTGATCGATGGTGGAAACTACTGTAAAACTGGTGGTCCGGGGACCTGTACTTTCGCTAAGATGCAAACTGGTTACAAAATGTATCGATGTTCGGTGAGGCCAGGGTCTTTGCTTGGTGGTAGAGAGGGGTATTGTGAAGAGGTATGTTTCGTGGGTTATGATACGACTAAATGGCTCTATACGTGTGAATTCGATGGGAATGAATATGATGAAAAAAGTTCTTGCGATAAATTATGTGTGAAGACGTCGACGCTGGGGACTGTGCAAAGTGTGAAGGATGTTTCTTATTATTGCGAAGCCGGATGGAATGAATTATCTCATAGTGGAACTAGTGAGCTTGTTTGTTATAAGGATGCTTCTAGAGGTTAAGAAAATGATATGTTAATCGAGAAGGAAAACTCGTAAAAACCTCATAGACTTAACTCTTAAGAGAGGAATATAATTCCTCTCAATTTTTATATAAAAGGTTGTGTTAAACATTATGACTGATAATGATATTCAGCATATGCAATATTTAAATCAATAGGCATATTAACCGA
>CANQKO010000020.1 GCA_947624505.1 uncultured Bacilli bacterium
AATTTCAAACAAAAACGAGAATATTTTTCCCGTTAATGTTTTAAAAATTTTAAGACATTTTCAAAAACTATTGACACCAAATAAAGAGAAAGTAATAGAAGTTTTTACAATTGTTGGGTAATTTTTAAAAAATTGGCCTTGAAAAATATTAAAAATCTAAAAATCAAAAATTTTTCTATTTGATTTATAATGAGGTAATAGTATTGATAATTATTAAAATTTTTAATAATCTAATTTTTCAAATAATCTTTCAATGTTTTCTTTTCTAATTCTAAATTGAAAGCCGTGACAATCAACAATTGGGTAGCCAAACATATCAACGGTTTCTTTTAGACTTAATTCAATACAAATTGTGTCATTTTTAATTAAATTCAGAAATTTTTGAAAACTTTTTAATTTATAAAAAGTAATATTGTAATATTTAACGTAATCTTCATTATTAACCTTATAAGGAAAACAATCAACTAATGCTAGTTTTTGCAGTTTAGCATAGATTTTTTCCTCAAGCAAATCAAAAGGCCAATAGCAAATGTCTTCTAAAAATTCATTATTTAAATAGGCTTTAAGAAAAACTTTTCTTTTATAATCATTAACATATAATTTAAAAGTAAAACCTTCCCTATCTTTTACGTAATGTGAAAACATTTTTAAACTGAATATTTTTTCATCAGGATTATTATACTTTTCATAGGCATAATTATAAAATATGTAGTTATAGGCTGTACCATAATCACATGTCGGAGCACAAGTAAATAGTGTAAAATGAGTATTTGAATAACCAAATTTGCATTTTATTTCAATGCTGCCAAAATCTGGTTTGCATTCTTGATCCTCCTTTTTGCCAAGTAACGTTTCAAATGTGTAACCATAACCAGTTGAGCCACCACGCATTAACTTGACTAAACCCATTTCCTTAATTTTCAAAAATTCTTCTTTTAATTTAACGGCATCATTATCAACCATAAAATCCCTCCGATATACTGTTATAACATACTCAAATTGAAAAATTTGTCACATTATGTCGAAGAATTTAAATTTGTAAAGGTTTGTAAATGATTTTGAAAAATAAGTTTATTTTTTATTGAAGAAAAGTATAATTAAGATAGAGGAGCTATTAAAAATGGAGTGTAATATTGGTTTTATTCGCAGATTTAAAGAATAAAAAGTTTATATATAATTTAGCTCTTTGGATTTTGTCATCTTTACGGATGACTTTTTTGTTTTTAAAGTATAACTTTAAAATTATTCCAATTTCTTTCTTGACAATAGGTCCCCGATGCAAATACTTTGGCATTACTAGTCAAATCAGTAATAACTTTCTGATTTAGACAATAGTATTACGTATCTGCATCGCCCATTATCAAGAAATTTTCTCGGCATAATTTAAAATTTTTTCTAATAAAAGAAGAAAAATTAAAATTAAAACAACTTTTATAATAATGAAAAACATACTGGCTAAAAGATTTATTAGGCAGATTTTTTTAAAAAATAAAACCCCGTAAAAAACGAGGTTAATTTAACAAAATGGTGTCTCGTTGGAGATTTGAACTCCAGACCCTTCGATTAAAAGTCGAATGCTCTACCGGCTGAGCTAACGAGACATTAACAAAAAATTGGCTGCCCCGGCTGGGTTCGAACCAACGGAATGTCAGAGTCAAAGTCTGATGCCTTACCACTTGGCTACGGGGCAAAACGCGTAAAATAATATAAAATGGTGGAGGGATATGGATTCGAACCATAGAACTCGAAAGAATAGATTTACAGTCTACCGCGTTTGACCACTTCGCTATCCCTCCAAATAATGGTGCCGACAGAGGGAATCGAACCCCCAACCTACTGATTCATACTACTATAGTTTTCACTACTTCAATATCATTTGTAGTCTGGACTTTCTCTTAACCATATTAACATAACTTAGGTCCGTCGTATAAAGTCTCTACACTCGGTATTAACCTAGCTCGGGATTGTCATATAATTACTTACTTAGAGTTCCCCGAATTAGCGACGTCCACCTTACCTGTTTCCAAATAAGGGTGCAAGATAGTTCAAAAAGCATAAACTTCTATCCCACAAGTCAGTTGCGCTACCAATTACGCTATGTCGGCAAAAAAAATATAATGGTGGGCGATATAGGACTCGAACCTATGACCCTCTGCTTGTAAGGCAGATGCTCTAACCAACTGAGCTAATCGCCCGATAACGGAAAATATATCGCCCGGATTAAATAAATTAATTCCAAGACAATTAGAATTATACTATACAAAATTTAAATATGCAATATTTTTTTTGCTTTTTATTTAGATTTTGACATTTTTATGAATTTTTTATTGGCATTTTAGCGCAACAATCCTTTTTCTATAGCATAAGGTAAGAAGTGGTCGCGAATAGATGATGATAAATTATATTCTACCTCACCTATTGAATACCAGTGATAATCTAATATTTCATCATTAGGTATTAAACTAACGTGTATTTTCTTAGTAGCTAAAAACATATTCATTTCAATAATAACTTCTGAATCACTTTGGGCAGCTTCTTTAAAACATAATATTGGCAATAGATCTTCTTCACAAAATTCAAATCCTTGGCCAATTTCTTCATTTACTTCTCTTAAAGCAGCGGTAATTTCTGTTTCCCCAGTTTCAATACCGCCACCAACCAAAGTCCAAGAATTAGTAGTGCTACTCCTTTGCGATTTGACAATTAATAATTTATTGTTTTCTACAAAAGCCACACTAACTACTCTTTTTAATTTTTCCATTTTATCACTACGCCTTACTACTTATCATAAAAATTATACTATAAATTTAGTTTAATAACAAAAGAGAATTGTCAACATTGTCAAATTGTGTTAAGATACTTATGGAAATACTAAGGACTTCTCTTTTTATAATTTACATAGAAAGAGGTTTTTGATATGCCTAAAAATTATTATGTTGATAATTATCCTTTAGATGATTATCAAATGCAATTATTAAATTGTGAGGAAAATTGTATTGTTATTGCGGGTGCTGGTGCTGGCAAAACGCTTACTATACTTGGAAAAATTAATTACTTAATTGAGAGTAAAACTGTTAATGAACAAGATATTTTAGTAATTTCTTTTACTAATGCTTCTGTAAACGATATTAAAAAACGGATAAAATACAACGTACCTGTATATACTTTTCACAAATTGGCCATGTTTATTTTAGAAAAAGCACATTTTGAGTATCAAATTTGCAGTACCACTTTACTTCAATACATCATAAAAGAAGAAGTCATAACTTGTAATAAGCAGATGCAAGAAAACATTATTAAATTTTTAAAAATTGATTTAGACTTTACAAAATTCTGTCAAACATATCAATTTCAAAGTTTCTGTCATTTAATTGAAACATTTATTAATTTATGGAAAACCAATGCCTTAAAATTTAAAGATATTCCAATGCAAAAATATACTAAATTGGAGAAAAAAATCTTATATTTCATTTTTAAGATTTACAAAAAATACATCAGTGAAAAACAAAGTACCAATTTACTTGATTTTGATGATCTTATCTTTAAAGCTACGGAAATCACCAAAAATATACCTCTTAACTTTAAATATATTATCATTGATGAATTTCAAGATACTTCTTACATTCGTCTTAATTTAATAAGAGAAATTTATAAATTTACCAATGCTAAAGTTATTGTCGTCGGGGATGATTGGCAATCTATTTATCGCTTTAGTGGTTGCGATTTAAACATTTTCTTAAACTTTCAACAATTTTTCCCAGCGGTTAAGGAAGTAAAACTAGTAAATACTTACCGAAACAGTCAAGAACTAATAAATATCGCTTCCACATTTATAAAAAAGAATCCCCTTCAAATTGATAAATCATTAAAATCTTTTAAAAATAATCCTAATCCCTTTATCTTTACTCCATATAAAAACAAAATATATAAATTAAAAAAAGTTTTAAATACTATCTTGAAAACAAGTATGGATATAATGATTTTAACAAGAAACAACAAAGATATTTTTGAATATATTGATGAAGACTATCAAATTATTTCCCCTAACCAGCTTGAATATCAAGGAGTCTTAATTAAATTATACACAGTCCACAAATCCAAAGGGCTTGAAGCAGAAAATGTTATCATTTTAAACTGCAATGATGATTTACTTGGATTTCCTAATCAAATTGAAGACAATATTATTTTAAAAAAGTTGTTTCCAAACAAAGAAATAAATTATGCAGAGGAAAGAAGGCTTTTTTACGTTGCTATTACAAGATGCAAAGAAAAAACTTATCTTCTTTATGACAAAGATAAGCCTTCTATATTTATTATAGAAATGAAGAAAATAGTAAAAAAACAATTAAAAACTATTTCTTATTTCAAGGATTAATTTGTTTTAGTTAAAAAGTTTTTTAAACCCTCTAATCCTAAAATAATAATACATCCTAAAAGGAAATACCAAAAATTAAATGTTTCCAAAGTTAAAAATTCCCGCGGAATGTCAAGAGTTGTTGGCCCCATAACGATTGAATATAAAGATGCCACCATCATACCTAAAATAGCATACACTGTAGCGCTTCTTCTTTTTTCTAAACATTTTCGCACTAATTTAGTAAAAAAGACAATTCCAAAAATTATTCCCAAGCCAAAAACAATTAAAATTGGTAAAACCGAAAAATCAAAATTTAAAAATAATTTTATTTTAGTTATAATTGGTATGTATATACCAAAAATTAAAAGAATAGTTGAACCAGAAACACCCGGCAAAATCATTGCTGATATGGCAACCATCGCGGCTAAGAAGGTATAAATAATTGTTCCTAGATTAAAATTATCTATATTAAAATTACTTCCCGCTACTCGATTTAAATAAGTAATCATTATTACAACTAAGGCACCAATAATAGCAAAGAAAATATTTTTATAATTACCTTTTAAATTTTCTTTTTCTTCTTTGATAACAATAGGAATAGCTAAAATAATAAAACCAAGAAATAAAGAACTTAACTCATAAATATATTTATCAAATAAATTAGCTAAAAACAATACAGCCAAAATCATTCCTACTATCCAACCAATTCCTAGCTTGCCTAAATATTTTAAAGCTTCCTTCTTCTTTTCCCAGATTCCTCTAAATAAATCATCTAATGATGCAATAAATTTATCATAAAAGCCTAAAATAAATGCTACTGTACCCCCTGAAACCCCTGGAACACTATCAGCTAAAGACATACAAAAGCCGTTAATAAAACATATAATATAATCTTTTATCTTTTTCATATTCACCTTCCTAAATTATTATACCAAAACCGTCTTTTATTAACAACTTTAACTGCTAAAATTTATAAAATTTAATTTCAAAAATAGTACTATCTTTAAAAGATGTGACATCAATACTGCCATTATCTTTTTCTATTATCGTTTTAGCTAGAGAAAGGCCTATACCAATACTTTCATTAGATGAATTGTAACCCTTATAAAACCTTTCAAATATGTGAGGTAAATCATTAGCATTAATACCTTTGCCATTATCCTTCACTGTTATTTTGGTATAAGCATTATTATCTTCTAAGTTAATTATTATGCTACTATCATTAAAAGAATATTCAACACAATTTTTTAAAATGTTAGTAAGAGCTTCAACTTCCCAATAATGATCTAATATAGCCATAATGTTTTTATCACCATTTATTTCAATTTTAATATTTTTTAAATCACATAGAGTCGAGACATTAGTGACACTTTCTCTAATTAGTTCAAAAACATTAACATTATCTTTCACAAAATTAATGGTGTTTGCATCAAATTTCGATAGTTTTAAAATATTTTGCACAAGCGAATTTATATTCATAATGTTTCTTTTAATATCTCTTAAAAATTCTTCTCTTACTTTTGCATCTAAATTATTATCTTCTAAATTATCAAGCATTATCAAAATCGATGTCAGTGGGGTTTTTAATTGATGAGAAATATCTTCTAAAGATTTTTTTAACTCTTTTTTATCTTTTAAAGAATTATCAGCATTTTCTCTAAGTAAAACCGTTATCTTATAAAGCTCGTTTTTTAATATTGAAAGTTCATCTTCGGATAATTCGTTAATTTCTAAACTATAATTTTTATTATTAATTTCTTCTAAGTATTTATTTATCTTTTTTAATTCTTTATCTCTTTCTTTATTATAAATATAAAAATTAACAAATAAAGAAGTCACTAATAAAAGACAAATAAAAAAATCAATAATAATAAATTTTTGGTAAATATTATTATTTTCAATGACGATATTATCTTTTAAAATATCAATATTATATTTCTTAAAAAATTCTTCATTAATTTTGCCATTTTTACTATTAATTATATCATTGATTTCTTTTTCACTAACAAGGGGATATTTATTTGTAACCTCAGATATAATCATCATTATTTTTTCGTTATTTATTTTTGTTAAACATTGATATTCATAGCTTTTTACGAAAATAATAATTACGATAAAAAACAACATAATAAATAAAGAATTGATAAAATATTTTTTTAATTTAATCTTATTTTTCATCTATTCTATAACCTACTCCCTTAATAGTAATTATTATATCGCTACCTATTTTCTCTCTAATTCTTTTTAAATAAACGGTGATGGTATGATCATCGACATAATTACCGGTGGCATCAAATATGGCATCAATTAAAACTTCTCTTCTAACAACTTTATTAAGATTTAAAAATAATAAATATAACAACTGCATCTCAATACTTGTCAAATTAACAATTTGGCCATTTTTCGTTACTACCATTTTATCTAAATTAAAAGTTATATCTAAAACAGTTATAATATTTTTATTAGCCTTTCTCAATAAAACTTTACTTACTCTTGCCATAAGTTCTTTAGTGCTAAAAGGTTTAGTTATATAGTCTTCTGCTCCATTTATAAGCGATGAGACAATATCATCTTCATTATCCCTTGCTGTTAGAAAGATAGTGGGAATATTTTGGGGTTTAATATATTCTTTAAAAAGATCAAAACCATTACCATCTGGTAACATTACATCTAAAATAACTAAATCAATTGCTTTATCTTTCAAGCATTTTTTAGCGTCATTTACATTGGTTTCATAAATTAACTGATAATCGCTTTTAGCAAAAGCAAAAATTAAACCTTTGATAATACTTAGATTGTCTTCAACTAATAAAATTGTCAATTTAGCACTCCTTCCAAATTAATTAAATTATACTATTCATTCTTACCTTCTTTCAATAATTATTTTTTTTAAAACAACAAAAGGGCTAATTAGCCCCTTAAATGTTTTCGTTTCTAATTGTTTCAATTATATTTTGTTTATTTATTTTATTAATTGAATATTTCATAATGATACTTATAAGAGCAATAACACTAATAGCGCAAATAATGATGGCTCCAAAAGGAATTATATAACTATCGCCTTGATTTTTTAATAAATAGAACATCAAATATGATAAAATAAGGCCAAAAATAGTACCAAATAATAATGATTTTATTCCCATAAATAAGCTTTCTAAACTAATCATTCGATTAAATTCTTTTTTAGTCATTCCAATAGATTTTAAAGTAGCAAATTCTCTTTTTCTTAAAGCCATATTAGTAGTAATAGTATTAAAAATATTAGTTAATCCAATAAGTGTTATAACAATAATAAAGCCATATAAGAAAATACCTACCAAAGTATAGAAACTATCCATCATTTGTTTTTGTTCTTCACTATTGGTTAAAGAATATTCTTGATCTTTTAAGATTTCATCTATTTCATCTTGAACCTTACTCGCATTATCAGAAAGATAATAAATGGATGCAATCGTCTTTGGGCAATTTTGATCAAAATATTCATCACTTACAATAATTTTACTACTACCTAAACTATTCTTAAAACCAAATGGTAATTCTTTCGTAATTTTAGCTATTTCTAAATTAACTAATTTTTCATCTATAGTACCACTTATTTTATCACCTACTTTATAGTTAAATACATTATAATAGTGATTTTCATTTTTATTAGTATCACTGTTATATTCACGAACTAAAATATTATTAAATAATATTCCTTTATCTTTAACATCCTCATAATTTAAGTTTAATTCATCAATATATTTACGATATTCACTATCACCAAGGGCAATTACCGAAACACCATAAGCATCTTCATCGCGGTTAAAACGATTACGATATTCTTCACTAAATTTAGGATTGCTAATTTCTAAATAACTATCTCTTGCAATAGTGTATTCTTTGATACCATCAAGATTAGTGGTACTAATTGCTAAATTGTTAACCTCATTTATATTGCCACCTTGCATCATCAAATATAAATTATATTCGTTGTTTTTAAATTCTTTTTTAACTTCATTAAAAGCCATATTCATAAATGAAGATAAAGCAATAAAGGTCGCAACTGAAACAATTATTGAAATAACTGTTGTACGGTATTTTCTTTTATTTCGCTTTAAATTTTTATAAGAAATTTCTCCTCCAATTCCAAATAATTGGTTAATTATTTTTGGACATTTTAACTTTTTACTCTTTATTTTAATATTGCCACTATTTCTAATTGAAGTTATTGGTGATATCTTACTAGCTTTTCTTGCACTACTAAAAGCAGATAAATATAAAGTTACAATTCCTAAGATAACAGATATAATAATTGCTGGCCAAGAAAAGGAAAAAATTAAGGACATATCTTCACTAGCAAAAGAAGATTTTAGAAAATAATTACAAACAATTACTAAAATAAAGGAAGCAAATATACCAGATAAAATGCCTAAAGGAATACCTATTAGTCCAAGAATACTTGCTTCATAAAAAACATTTTTCTTTATTTGTTTTTTAGTGGCTCCTACACTGCGAAGCATTCCATATTGTTTTATTTTTTCCGTAATAGATATACTAAAACTATTTTTAATACAAAAAACAGAAGTAAAAATAATGATGGCTATTACAACCAAAACCACTGATGATAAAGAGCCAATTGTACCATTACTTAAAGGTTTATTTTCAAGAGCAATTAAATAAGAGTTAATATCGTATTGATACTTAGCTTTCGCCATTTCGTTAATTACTTTCGTATCTTCGAGAACATAATAATCACTAAATAATAGTTTAAAAATATCTTTATTAACTCCTAAAATATTGGCTGTTACATTAATATAATCTTTAGATCCTTTTTTATTATATAAAGCATAGATATCTAAAAGATCGCTATCTTGATACTCATCTATATAAGTAATAAAAGTATATCCTGGCGCATCATATGGCTCTATGCTTGTTGATGGTCTTTCAACTATACCTACAATCTTATAAGTTTTGGCCTCTTTTTTTATAAGACTTTCACTTTCAGCATAAGCGCTACCTGGATAAGGATTATGTTGATTTAGTTTAAAGCCTTCACTATTTACTCTTTCACCAATATCTAAAGTAATTTCATCACCAATATCTAAAACTATTCGTCCATTGGTTTTTAAATGAGTGGGAATTACAATTTCTCTTTCATTTTGAGGAAGACGTCCTTTAACTAAATTAATGGATAAATTTTCTAAAGCTCTTTTAGTAAAGGCTTTTACTAAAGCGTAAGGTTTATATTCATTGGCTGAATCAGCTAAGTAAGCATAACCTAAATCTTTTGTCACATAAATATCTTCTATACCACGGTTATTTTCTAAGTTCTCTTTTTCACTGGCTAAAACATTATAAAAGGCTACGTGATAATTACCTTTTTCGCTTTTTTCAAAGTTAATTAAAGAAGCTATTCCACTAGCATACATACTAGATACGGCACAAATAAGAGCTACCGATAAAATTATGCCAATAATTGTAACAATGGTTCTTTTTTTATTAAGCATTAAATTTTTAATTGTTAGTTTATTAAGTAAGTTCATAAATTAACCCTCTTTAACAATTTTGCCATCTTCTATTTTAATAATTCGATCGGCACATTTAGCTATTTCTAAATTATGGGTAATCATTATGATGGTTTGCTTATAATCTTTATTGGTTTTCTTAAGAAGAGATACTATTTCATCACTAGCTTTAGAGTCTAGGTTCCCCGTTGGTTCATCAGCTAAAATAAGGGTTGGACTAGTTATTAGCGCTCTTCCGATACTTGCTCTTTGTTGTTCACCACCCGATAATTCATTGGGTAAATGATTGACCCGATGAGATAAGCCAAGTAAATTTAATAAATTATTTAGTTTATCTTTAGAGACAGTACGATTGTCAAGAAATAAAGGTAAACAAATATTTTCTTCAACATTCAATATGGGAATTAAATTATAAAATTGATAGATTAAACCTACTTGTCTTCTTCTAAATATAGCTAATTTATCATCATTTAAAGAAAAAATATCTAACCCATCAATATAAACTTTTCCACTAGTAGGTTTATCAACTCCCCCAATGATATGGAGTAAAGTAGATTTTCCACTGCCAGAAGCACCAATAATGGCTACAAATTCACCCTTTTCAACTGTAAAAGAGACATTGTCTAAAGCCACGACTTTAGAATTACCCTTACCATATATTTTGGTTAAGTTTTCCACTCTTAATATTTCCATAAAAATCATTCCTTTCTCCATCATTATATTACATCATAAGTTACAACTAAGTTACAAAATTAAAAAAATATCAATTTTTGAACTGATATTTTTATAAATAATAATTATTTTAATTAAAGCCTTGTAAGTATCTTTGCAAATTCTTTTGATGACTTTTTAAATTCTTTGTATAATTCTTTTTCTTGATCATCCGAAATTGGCACATTACCTTTCCGACGCCCACCATATAATCCTTTAATTATTATCGATGTTGATGGATAAATTTCATTTTCCATAATTCCTTCTCTTAATAAACTTTCGCGAGAAATTTTAAATGTTAAATAGGTTTCTAAGTTATTGGCTATGCTAATTTTCTCATTTAAATCTTCAATATTTTGAATAGTTGGAGTTACTAAACGATCAATGTCTACTATTTTAATATTACCAGATTCATCTAAATTAATATCAAGTTCTCCTAATAAACCTTTTATATTATCAGTTTGTTTAGTACCAATTGATTCAATAATGTTAATTAATTGTAAAGCTTTATTTCTAACAATTGTAGTATATCTTTTAAAATATTCTAAAGTATAAGAATTAAAGCAATATCTAGTTGCACTTAGTTCATCAGTAAATCTTTTAGCATCTTCTTTTATTTCTTCAAATGTCCAATAATTAGCGCTCTTCTTAATTCGAGGTCTTGGATTTTCAATTCTTTCTTTTAATTCAGGATCTTCCTCACTAAATTTTTCATCTAAAAATTTTTTAATATCTTCTTCAGTTACTTTTACAACAGCATCATTAACTTCCGCCTTGATTTGTTCTAAACCTTTAGATAATTCTTGCTCTAATATTGATATAATTTTTTGGGCCTCACAATATTCCCCTTGTAATTCTAAATTATCATTTTCCATTAATATCACCTCTTACAAAAACATTTTAACATATTTTAAAATAAATTTATATATTTATAATTATTTTAATTTCTAACTCTTTTAGAGCCACTTTCTTTACTTTTTCTTTCGTTATACATTTCAAGTACTTCTTCAGTAAATTCTTTTCTAACTGCTAACATATTTTGATACATTTCAGCAAAATATTTATTCATTCCCTTTTTAAAATTTTCTAGTTTTACCACTAATTCTTGCTTTTGGCTTTCTAAATTATGCTCTACTTTTCTTGATGCCATTTGCATATTACCACATCTATAATTACCAGCTAATCCTAAGTAATCAAATTCGCCCCAATAATATCCATCATTATAATCGCCACTAAAAATAAAAGGGGTACTACCTTCAAAGGGAGTAAGTTTATTTAAAAACGCTACTTTCCCTTCAAAAAAAGCTCCAAAAACAAATCTATCTAATTTATAATCGCTATAAGGATTATTAACTATGCCTTCAAACCAGCCATCTTCATCTAATAAGATTTGTCCTTCATACATATCTTTTTCATCAAAGTTCCAATCATCACTTGTATTCCAATACCCTTTAATATCCATTAATTTTGTCATATCAATTCTCCTTTATAGTAGTTTATTCTAGCATATTTAATAGTAATTGTAAATCTTCAATATTAAATTAACCATTAAGCCCACCGGCCATAATTCTATATTTTATATTGTTATTCCATATTTCTTTTAGTTTTAAAAAATTTTTATCGGGATTTAACATTAAACTAGCTAATAAATCCAATTCTTTTAATTCTTCTTCTGTTAAATTTAAATTTTTATCCAAAATATATTTTGGTAAATGTAAAAAAATTATTTCGTCATTCATAAGACAATGAAAATCATAAAACAAACCGTGGAGGGCTGCTTTAATACCTAAAGTTTTAGGACTTGAAGCATAATATATTTCCTTTTTACTATATGTTCCATTTCTTAATCCTAAATAGGCTTCTGCCCCAAATATAAATTTATTTCTTGGTATATCTAAAAGATTAAAATCAATATTGTATTCTCTTAATGTTTCATCATCATAATAAAAATCGGCATCTACTAAAATCCACCTATTTTCTGATTTGCTATAATATTCGCAACTCCAATGATCACCAGCTTCTTTATTTGTCGCGTTCAAATAAAAGGTAAAACCACTTCTTACACGAGCAGAAATGCCTTTTGCTTTAAGAATACTTGCAAGTAAAATTGCTTGTTCTCTACAACACACGTGAATTTTATCTTCTATTTTTCTTTCTTCAGAATAATTTTTATCTCTTCTTAAGAGTTCCGCTATAATAGATTGCGCAGTGGGAAACAAATCATTTTCGTATTTTAAACTTGTTTGGCTAATTTTAGTCATATCGCCATAAAAAGAATTGACATTCTTGCTTTCTTTTTCATCACATAAATCAAATGGATGAATTATTTGGTTTCTTTGAAGTAAGCATAGTTTCTTTAGATCATTAGGCAAAGCAATAGCAAAATCTTTATATAGTCCTAAATCGGTATATAAACTTGTTTGCTTATAAAAATTAAGAATATCTTGATTCATAAAACTATATTACTCCTTTACTTTCTTACCATTTTTAAAGTTTTATCCATTTTTTCTGCACAATATGTATTAAGTTCTTCATCACTGTAACCTAACAAATTTGATATTGCAATTAGATAAGATAAAATCTTTAGTAGTTTATCTTTATCTAAATTTATTGTTAATGTTGAAGCAAGTTTATTTGCTTCAATAAACATTTTAACCATATCTTTTTCTTTAATTTCTTCAATTTCTAATATATCAATATTAGCTAAATCACAAAAACACAAAGTAATCATTAAACAATCAGCAAATTCAGGAATTGTTACCTCAGGTGCACTTTGACTTTCGTTTTTCCAAAATTTAAAACATTTAGTTTCATAAGCAAATTCGCTTAATTCACATAAAAGTTGTAATACTTGTTTATTAAATATTTCTTCATTTTTATAATCATATTTTTCCGCAAAATAAGAATTGATTATTTTTTCTTTAGCATATATTTTATTTAAATCCATAATTAATTATCTCCTAACATAAAATAGTACAACCACTATCTTCTATCCTTTAAGTTAGTCAAATCAATAAGGTAGAAGTAATAACTTTATTATCTAGATAACTGTTAAATCACAAAAAGTTTCCTAATTAATCTTACATTTTAATTATATCAATTTTTTAGAATGATGAAAAGACTATAAATTAACATACTACGTAGTATTTGCAATTCAATTGTGGATGTGCTAAACTTTTTATATCATTTATTTGAATATTTTTCATTAAATTTTCTTCTAATATTATTATTGCTTCCTGGCGGTCGCAATCAATAATTATTAGAAGAGTTTTTATTTTTCGCTCATAGCTTAAGTTTCCCTAAGTTCCTAGCTAGGAATTTTCTTATACAATAAAAGACGATTAAAATCTATTTCATAATCGTCTTTTTCTTTTTCATAATCGTGGTGTCCCAGGCGAGAATCGAACTCACAATTAGGCTTTAGGAGAGCCTCGTTATATCCATTTAACTACCAGGACATAATTTATTTTAACAATAAATGTTAAAATAAATATTATTTTTTAATTTAATTCTTTTTTCATAACAGTAATAATATCATCACACATTTTGGTGATAAAATCAATATCTTTACCTTCAAGCATAACTCTAATTAAATTTTCTGTTCCACTAGCTCTTACTAGTATTCTTCCATCACCATTTAATTTTTTATTACACTCATCAATATAATCCATAATTACTTTATTTTCTTGATAATGATCTCTATTTTCTTTAGAAACATTTAAGTTTTTTAAAACTTGTGGATATGTTTCCATAACTTCAGCAAGTTCTTTTAAACTTTTTTTAGTATGAACCATTACATTTAAAACTTGTAAAGCAGTTACTTCACCATCACCAGTTGTGGCAAATTCTTTAAAAATAATATGCCCACATTGTTCTCCCCCAATTATATAATCATTTTGTAGCATATTTTGTAAAACATAACGATCTCCTACTTTGGTAGATTCAAATTTAATACCTTCTCTTTCACAAAATTTAACAAGCCCTAAATTAGACATAACGGTTCCTACAATTGCATTATTTTTTAATTTATGATTATCTTTTAAATATTTACCACATATTGCAAGTATCTTATCACCATCAATTATATTACCTTCATTATCAACTAATAAAGCTCTATCAGCATCCCCATCAAAAGCAATCCCACAATCAAGGTTGTTATCAACAACATATTTTTGTAAAACTTCTAAATGGGTGGAACCAGCATTTAAATTAATATTATAACCATCTGGTTCATTATTTATTATTTTATAGTCAGCTTGCAATTTATTAAATAAAACTTCAGCTGTTTTATAAGCTGCCCCATTAGCGGCATCTATACCAATTTTTATACCTTTTAAATCACCATTTATCGTACTTACTAAGTGATCAGTATAATCATTGATGGCATTATCAGCATAATGATACATACCTACTTCATTAACATTATCGTTATCTTTATAATTATAAACATAATTTTCTATTTCTTCTTCTAATTCGTCTGCTAATTTATAACCATTTTCATTAAATATCTTAATACCATTATACTCACTTGGATTATGACTAGCAGAAATAACAAAGCCACCATCAGCATTATACTTTTTTATTAAATATGCTACTGCAGGTGTAGGAATTACGCCAAGATCTATAACATTAGCACCCATAGATAAAACACCACCCGCTAATGATAAACGTAAAGCATCTTTAGAAATTCTTGTATCACAACCAATTAAAAGTGTTAAATCTTTTTTATTCTTTTTCATTACTTTAGCGGCACTTGCGCCAATACGCATTGCTAAAGAAACTGTAAGTTCACTATTAACAATTCCTCTAGCACCATCAGTACCAAATAATTTTCCCATTTAATTAATCTCCTTACTTATGATATTATCCATACTTTTAACAATGGAATTTTCTTTTATAACTCCTCTTACACTAGTAAGTGGATAAATATTTGTATTAGGCATTATAATAGTGCCGGGATTTAAGACAGAATTGCAACCAACCTCAACATTATCACCTAAAAAGGCCCCAATTTTTCTTAAATTTGTTTCTATTTTTTCATTTCCATTTTTGATAATAATATCTTTTTTATCACTTTTTAAATTAGATATAATAGAACCAGCCCCTAAGTGGGAGTGAGCCCCTAATATGGAATCTCCAACATAACTAAAATGCGGTACTTGAACATTATCAAAAAGAATAGCATTTTTGATTTCACAAGAGTTACCAAAAACAGTATTTTTACCTATAATTGCACTACCTCTTACAAAAGCATTACAACGAACTATTGCGCCATTATCAATAATACAAGGTCCATTAATCTCAGCTGTCGGACTCACTATGGCATTTTTATGAATCCAAATATTTTCTCCCTTTAATTCATAGTCACTACTTAATGTGTTTCCTAATTTAATTATATATTCTTTTATATCTTTTAAAACTTCAAAAGGATATTCATATGACATTATAAAATCATAAGCTATACTTTCTTTACTTTTAAAAATATCTTTTGTTTTCAAAATATTTCACCATTCCTTTGTTGTACTCTTATTATATCAAATGCCAAGAAAAAAGAAAAGATTTCTCTTTCCTTAATCTCTAGCTTTAAAAATCATCGCAAATACAAATGAGAAGACAACAACCGAAACAATAGCTATACCCGATGAACATAATAAATTGGAAAATAAACCTAATACACCACCTTCAGCATAACCTGCTATACCAGCTTGATACAACATATGGCCAAAGTTAGCAATAAGGGTTGTTGCTCCCGCTCCACAACATAATACTATTTTATCATAGATGCCTAAAAATGATAGTATTGCACCGATTACAGTAACCGCACTTGTAATATGTCCAGGTGTAAGTTTTGTATTATCTAAGACTAACTGACAAATAAGACAAACAGTACCAGCAAACAAGAATGCTTTTAAATACATCATTATAAGACCTCCAAACTAACCGCGTGAGCAATAGCGGGAATCGGACTTTTTTGATTAACAAAAGTTTTACTATGGAGAGCACCTGTCCCAATAATTAATATTTTTTTATATTTATTTTGTGGTAAGATTTTATTAAATAAAACAAGCGGTAAACAACTAGGTCCAGATCCACCAGCATATACTTCTTGGCTTTTCAAATATAATTCACAACCAGCATCTAAATGATTTTTTAATTTTAAATTATATTTTAACTCGGCATATTCTTTAAAAATATTGACGCCAACTGCCCCTAAATCACCAGTTAAAATTAAATCATAATAATCAAGGGGTCTTTTTAATTCTTCTAAATGCTCATATAATGTTCTTGCTGCCGCAGGAGCCATTACTGCTCCCATATTATTAGCATCTTTAATTCCCATTTCGGTTACTTTACCAATAGTTGCTGCTTCAATTTTTATTTTACCTTTATCTTTACTTAAAAGCGTACTAATTGCGGCCGTTGCTGTAAATGTTGCACTATGGGGTCTTGGTGCCCCATATTCAATGGGGTATCTAAATTGTCTTTCAGTTCCTAAGTTATGGCTACTAGTAATAGTAATAATCTTTTTTAAATCTTTATTATTTAAAAAGATACTACCAATAATTAAACTTTCAGGGAAAGTGGCACAAGCACTGTATATTCCTAGAAGAGAGATGGGAATATTCATTGCTCCATAATTAGTGGCGGTTATTTGATCAAGTAAATCGCCACCAATTAATATATCAATATCATTATTAGTTAAATGATTTTTAGAAAGTAACCTTTCAATAACGGTTCTTTGCATTTTAGCTTCCGCTTTTTCAAAAGTTTTTTCCCCATAATAATAATCATCCATTGTAAGATCTTTACTTTTAAGACGACTATTGCTTTCTAAAGGACCTGTTATAGTAAAATAATCATTTAAATAAACATTATTAAATTTAAAACTAGCCATATAATACCACCTTTAAAATACATAGAAAGAAAGCACTAACTATTCCATATAATATTACCGAACCAGCTAGTTTAAATATATTTGCCCCAATACCTGTTACTAAACCATCTTTTTTATAATCTAAAGCAGCACTTTGAACACTATGAGCAAAACCTGTTGTAGGTATTATAAGTCCACATTTTGCTTTGGCAACCCAATTGTCAAATTTGCCAAGGGCAGTCATAAATGTTGCAAAAAGAATTAGAATAAAAGAAAGCCACATACAAGAATCTACTCTAGCAAGACCAAATGATTCCATTAAAATATTAATAATTACTTCACCAATAAACCCAATAAAGCCACCTACTAAAAAAGCTAGTAAAGCATTTCTAAACTTAGGTTCCTTTGGTGATAACTGTTTAACTAATTTTTGATATTCAGTTTTATCCATTACTTCATCACCATTTTTATTATGAATAAAATACTACCAAATTATACTAATTTGTTAAATATTCTCTTAACTTATCAATACTTTTTTTCTCATATCTTGAAACCATTACTTGGGTCATATTAAGTTTTCTTGCTACTTCACTTTGAGTTAAATCTTCAAAATATCTTGATTTAATAATATTTTTCTCATCATTAGTTAATACTTCAAAACTATCATTAATAAATATTTTTGTATCTAAATCTTCACTTTTACCTATACATTCATAAATTGATTTATCAAAATCATTTTCACTATCAAGAGATAGAATAATATTAGCACTATTACAAGCATTTTCAACCATTTCTAAACTAATATCTAAAAATTCTGATAATTCTAAATTACTTGGTATTTTGCCTAATTTCTGAGCTAAAGTATATCTTGCTTCCTCTATTTTCTTATAAAGATTTAAAATATCTTTACTAACTTTAATATTTTTATTACTAGCAAGTAAATACATTTCGCCAAAAATATAATCATAGGCATAGGTAGAAAATTTAGTTTTGCCATCTTTTCGATAATTTTTTAAAGCTTTTAAAAGACCAACTACTCCAGCTTGGAATAAATCATCACTACTTGTTCCATAAAAATGACTAGCTGTTTTCCAAATCAATTTTTCATTATCTTTTATTATTCTTTCATAATCCATCCTTTACACCTCAATTAATTTTACTAATTCTCCTTCCGTAGTCTTAGTTTTAATATGTAAGTGCTTAAGGCTTAACTCAAAGTCTTTTTTAATTCCACATAAATATATATGGCCCTTATTGCAACGAGTAGTACATTTAATATTTAGAATAGCATTTATTCCCGCATTATCAATTTCTTTTAATCCCTCTAAATTAATAATAACTTTTTTTAAATGATGTTTCTTAATTACTGGAACAATATAATTATTTATTTTATAACTACTTCTCCTATTTAAAGAACCATCTAATCTAATAAAGAAAATGCCTCTTTCATATTCTAAATCCATTTTTAACATACATTCACCTGCTATTATAATATAGAACATATTTTAATAATTTTAAACAACTTCGACAAATGATGTCAAAAGAAGACAAAAAAAGGAAGGAATTATTCCTTCCCAAGAGTTAAGTCTATGAGGTTTTTACGAGTTTTCCTTCTCGATGCATTCTTTACACTATAATTTCATACATTTAATTCATACAATGCTCCGAAAAATTCTATACACTCAATATTTCCCACATAAAAGAGAATGAAAATCTTTTATTCAACACACATCTCGAGACCAGAACCACTACATCCACCAGCATCTACAATAAACGGATCTGTAGAAGTACCCCTTCCAGAGGAAATTGAAGTTGACGGAGAAAGGTAGAAGACCGGCCGGACAAGGTATATAGTATTCAGATAGTAATTACTAACATTATTTTTTGTATTGATAGCGTTTAAGAAGTATACCGATGTATTAAATCCCCTTCGAACCATCGTCATCTCAGTGGCATAGTCATAACTCCCGCCACATCTCTCGACTCTTATCCAACTTTCATTGCACAGACTCGCCGTCAAAAAGCAGTTCGAAGAACCCAAACCATAAGGCGAATAATAATAATCACTGAGGTACATCAATCCAATCTTCGCCATCGCCACATCCTTCCATCTGTCCACCGCATAACCATACTTCCCATTCCCACTCCAACTAGGGGCATTGCCACTCTCAATTTTATATATATTATCAGCAGAGTCCACATAATATGGTTTATCAATACTATTTCCTATATCTCCATATAACCAAGTCGTCGTCACTATTTTTAATTGCCAAGATTGACTCAAACTCGTTAGGAAACCATCCCCATTAATAGCACTATATACTAAACTTTTCGACCATTTTATGTCATCCTTATTATTGTCCCACCATCGATATTGTTCGCTTAATGGCTTATTTTTGATCAGCTTCATTTTGCCATCTGTCGTGATACCAATTATTCGATATAAGTTCTCGTTACCGCTAACGGGCTCTGCACACCCCGATTCAGAAGAATATCCAAAACACACGAAATTATCAACTACCCCTGCGCAACCATTTTCTTTCGCGTCACAAGAACCATAGAATCTATACATATCGCCTAAAAGATCCGAACTTAATCCTTTAGGTTTATAATCAATCAATTGCTTTCCCGTTCCACTAAACTCTGCACTCTCCGTAGTTACTCCTACACTTGGATACGTTGTATTCCATCTTCCAGAGGCATCTCTTACTCTTGCCTGTATTGTATATTTCGTTCCATCACTCAGATTACTTATTGTGCAACTTCCATCTTCTTTTGTATCTTGCCAACTTCCACTACTTATCCGACATTGTCTTTGTATTATACTACTATCTGGTGTTGTATCTGTTCCACTTACTGTTACTGTTATACTACTTGTATCTTGTGTATTAGGTGAAATGGTTGCTGTTGGATTTGTTTTATCTAACTTTA
>CANQKO010000021.1 GCA_947624505.1 uncultured Bacilli bacterium
CAACCACAACCAGTAAGAGCAAAACAAACGCAAAGCAACAATAAGCCAAATACGATATTCTTTTTCATTCTATCCTCCTCCTTTACTAAAATTTATATGCATCTACCGAGTAAAAAATAAATGGTACACATCAATTAACTAAAATATCTAATATTTTAATTTTTAATTTTTGTGTATCAATTTAATTCCACAACCTCTCCCTAATACATACAACTACATTGTACATAGAAAAATCGCGATTGTCAATCATTTTTCGTGTTAATTTGATAGAAAAATTTTAAATTTAACGATTTTTTGCCAAGTGTTGGCAAACTATTGGAATATAATGGTTAAAATAAAAAACTATTATAAGTTTTGGCCTTATAATAGTTTTTTATCTTAACTAATCAATGTTAATATATTTTTTCTCATTAAGTTTCTTTTGTTCTTCTTTTTTAGGAACTTCTAATTTTAAAGTACCATTTTTAAAAGATGCTTTAATATCTTCACTTTCTAATTCATCACCAACATAGAAACTACGAGAACATTCACCAAAATATCTTTCACGTCTTACGAATTTACCGTCTTCTTTATCTTCGTTTCTTTCATCCATTCTAGCTGTAACATTTAAATAGCCATTTTCAATGTCAATTTTAATGTCTTCTTTCTCATAACCAGGTAAATCAATAATTATTTTATAATCATCTTTTCCCTCTTTAATATCTGTACGCATTACTTTAGAGGTATCATCAAAAAATGGATCTTTAAATAATTCCTCCCATAAATCAAAATTATTTTTTCTTGGTATCATCATCATATTAATCATTTCCTTTCTTTTATTTATATAATTATAATACCCATAAGAGATGCTTTTATGTCTCTTACTGATCTAAAGTATAGCACTTATTGTTAGCAATTGCAATAGTCGAGTGCTAATTTTCACATAATTTTCATAAAAAAATCTTACTTCTCTATTTTTCTTTTTTGATTAGTTTTTCATATTCACTCTCATCTATCTCAGTTAATTCTAATATGTATTCTTTAGAAGCATTTTGTAATATTAATTTTTTTGCTATATCAATATTTCTTTTTGCTTCTCCCTTTTCTTCTGCCTCCTCTATTCTTCTTTGATAATTTATTCTATCTGATTCAATATTCCATTCTCTTAACCATTTTATTGTTTCTTCCATTACTTTATCTCCTCTCGCATATTTCTTCATCTCTTTCACACTTCTACTCCCTATTATTCTTAAATATCTTATAAATCGTTCTTCATCTTTCTTATATGGTATTTCTTCTACTAAATCATACCTTACTAAATACATTACTATATTATCATTTATCTCTTCATTACTTATTATTCCTTTAAAACTATAACCATTTACTACTTCATTATTGATCCTTTTATAATTTCCTTTGATAAAATTTATACTTGTTACTTTTTTATACTTACTTGGTTGTATCCTTTTTTCTTGTTTACTATAAAGTCTACACAAATAACCTAAGCTTTTATTATAGCTATCTTTATTAAAAGTATCTTTATACATTTCTATTGATATTATTCCATCTTCTTTAGTAGCAGTTAAATCACCATAATAACTTCGATACTTTTTATTATCGCCACTTAAATAGGCATTAGGTATTAATTCTGTTATTATTTTACCATTATTATCTTTGCCTACATATTCGAAAAATGCTGTTATCAAGTCTTCTAAAATTTCTTTATGCATAAAGACTTGTTTAAAAGCTAAATCATCTGTTAAGTAATCAAATTTTTCCATAATGTTTCTCCTTCGAAGACTATATCTTAACCATTTTTTTACTAATTGCAAGACTTTCGACAAATGATGTCAAAACTTCTTATAATTCGACATTTTATTCCTCCCTTCACTATATATATTAGCGTTTTTAATCCAATTTCCTTTTTTTTGCAAATAATTTCTTTAAAAAAATTAAAAATTGTCTATAAAATGTAATATAAAATAAAATTTCTCCTTATCACTTTTTATATATTTTTTAATAAAATTTTTCTAAAAAGAAGGAAATCAAAGAAAAAAAACTTATATATATAGTGAAAGGAGAAATTTTATGCCTTAAAAAATAATTATTAGTTTTTAATTAAAGTCATTATAAATTTAACAGAAAAGGAAGGAGTTTTGGTTAATGACAAAATTGTTAAAAGATGTAGTAGTAAAGAAACTATTTACAAGTGGCACTGAGGCCTCTAAAGAATTCTTATTTAGAATAATTAGTGCTGTAACAGATATTAAAATAAAAGATTTAGAAAATGATTTTGAATTAATTCATACAGAACCAAGTGTTAATAATAATATTATTAATAGTGAACTTGATTTAGTTGGTGAAACTAGTGAAGATTTTATTAATATTGAATTTAATTATCAAAATAAAGGTGATAAGAATAATATATTACGTGATAAAAAGAATTTCTCTTACCTTTGCCAATTATACTTACGTAATATAAAACATAAAAAGGATTATGAAAAAATCAAAAGAATATGGCAAATTCAATTGGATGATTTTGATTATTTTGGCAAGGGTGATTTTGTTTATATTAGTGATATCCGCGATCGTAAATATCATCTATCTAGAGGTGAAGAATTAACAATTGTTGATATTAATCTAGATTATTTAAATAAATTAAGTTATACTAATATAAACAAACGAGATATATTAGAGA
This sequence comes from uncultured Bacilli bacterium, assembly GCA_947624505.1. GTDB lineage: Bacteria > Bacillota_I > Bacilli_A > RF39 > UBA660 > SIG200. The sequence continues at coordinate 2,678 of CANQKO010000021.1, forward strand.
AATCATTATATATCTTTGTATGTAATGACGAAGATAAATTAAATGAATTATACGAGGATGATGAGATAATGAAAGAGATAAAAAATGAAGTTGACTCCTTCGATGAAGCATTCGATAATTTACTATATTATAATAAAGAAGAATTAGAAGACAAGATTGCCATTATGAACACTAAAGAAAAATTAGTTGTTGGTTTAAAATCTGATGGTGTAGATGATAAAATAATAATGAAAAATTTTGACTACACTGAAAAAGAAATAGAAAAAATATGGGAAAGACATTTACTTGAAGAAGCAATGGAGAAAGATACTGAGACTCTTCATAAATTAATAAGAGAATTAATTGCTAAACATCCAGGAATAACTTATCAAAGATTTGTTGAAATAACAACTCACTTAAATCCCCAAGAAATTGAGACAATCTTAAATGAAGATCCTAAAAAATAAAAATATAAATGAAAAGGATGATAGAATATTGGAAGAAAATAAAAAAGAATTAGTTGATTTCGATGAAGCATTCGATAATTTATTATATTATAATAAAGAAGAATTAGAAGATAAGATTGCTATTATGAACACTAAAGAAGAAATTATAATCAAAATGTTAGATAAAGGATACAACAGCATTCAAGAAATTGAAGATATAACTGGTTATAAAGAAAAAGAAATAGAAAAAGTATGGGAAAGACACCTGCTTGAAGAAGCAATGGAAAAAGATACTGAAACTCTTCATAAATTAATAAGGGAATTAATTGCTAAACATCCAGGGATAACTTATCAAAGATTTGTTGAAATAACGACTCACTTAAATCCCCAAGAAATTGAAGCAATTTTAAATGAAGATTCTAAAGAATAATATCTTTAGAGTTTTCATATTATAAAATATTATATAAAAAATATAAATAAAAAAGGATGATAGAATATTGGAAGAAAATAAAAAAGAATTAGTTGATTTCGATGAAGCATTCGATAATTTACTATATTATAATAAAGAAGAATTAGAAGATAAGATTGCTATTATGAACAATAATGAAAGAATTATTATTAAAATGTTAGAAAATAATTATAGTATTCAAGAAGTAGAAAAAATAATTGGCTATACAGAAAAAGAAATAGAAAAAGTATGGGAAAGACATTTACTTGAAGAAGCAATGGAAAAAGATACTGAAACTCTTCATAAATTAATAAGGGAATTAATTGCTAAACATCCAGGGATAACTTATCAAAGATTTGTTGAAATAACGACTCACTTAAATCCCCAAGAAATTGAAGCAATTTTAAATGAAGATTCTAAAGAATAAGGAAGTAATTCAAGCTTCCCTTTTTATTGAATTTAAAAAAAGATTATTTCTCTCTTAAGCTAAGATAGATTAATAATCCTTTTAATAAATCACGATAAATTATATTAATATTTAATTTATCAATTCTAATTAATAAATCATAATAAATATTGTCTAAATAATCTTCTGTATATTTTAATGCTCCCGATTCTTTTAATAATTCTCTTACTCTATTTAATTCTTTGTTGGTAATTTTCTTTTTACCATATAGTTTTAAAAATTCATTCTTATAAGAAGTATTAATAATATAACTATACATTAATGTTTGCTTAAATTCTTCAATATCAGAAATATTAGTTTTTCCTAATTGATTACTATTTTTAAATATACTTAAGATATCATCTTTAATTTGATAATAAATACCTATATTAATTAATATTTCTTCCAAGTCTTTTGGAATTTCTTCTTCACTTAAGGCACATCCTAAGGTAAAAGGTCCTACAATAGTATATAAAGATGTTTTTAATTGATAAATATTTAAAATATCTTGTTCTTTAACATTATATTTTTGTTGTTTAGCTAAATATGGTAAGTAAACATCTAATACTTCCCCTTTAATTGTTTTAATTACTATTTCATTATATAGTTTTAATAATTTATTAAAACTAGGAAAATCTTGATATTTATCATAAATTATTTTATTAGCTATAAATAAGCCATAATCGCCTAAACATATTCCAATAGAATTAGCTAACTTTATAGTATCATTATAATTTCCTTTATTTAAGTATTCTTGACATATTCTTCTTGGAATAGTCATTTTCCCTCTTCTTAATTTAGCATTATCGATAATATCATCGTGAATTAAAATAGAAGTCTCAAATGTTTCATAAGCTGTTGCTAAATTAAGATAATGATCTGTTTTTTTAGTTTTTATGTATTCTCCTAAAGCAATTAGAACCCCTCTTAGATATTTACCATCTTTATTTAAATCAATAAAATCATTAATAACTTTTTTGATTATATTATTATCATCTTCATTAATTAGTGATGAATTAAGTAAATTTTGATTGTTAATTAATTCTTGTAAACGGTCTTTATAAAATAATAAAAATGTTAATAAATATTTATAATAATTTAATTCTTTTAATGGATTATTTAATTCTCCAATTAAAGCGATATCATCATTAAAGGTATAATTACTATTTAAAATATATTCTATAAATTCTTCTTTGGTATAATCTTTAATATTAATAACATTCTGATATTTTTCTTTTAATTCATTATTGTTATTAATTAATTCTTCATATGAAGGACAATTATAATCATCAATAATAACATCTTTAAATTTATCTTTGATAAAATCGATTAATTCTTCCTTTTTATTTAAATAGTTAATTACATATAATTTAGTATTTTGATTTATTTTAGATAAATCTTCTTTTTCTTTTACTGTTAAGACTTCCAAATTATTTAAATCTACTGTTGATAAAATAAGATAACCTTTATTTTGATATTTAATAATATTGTTATTTATTTTATCTCTTACTTTACATGTAGTATCATAATAAGTTATCTTATTATCTTTTAAGTATTTTAAATTATCTTTACTAATACCTAAACAAGTTATAACTAAAATATCATCTTCTGTTAAAATACTCAAATCATCAATAATTTTAATTCCTAAATTATTTAATTCTTCTTTTATTAAATTATTAAAAACAAAATCTTTATAAATATAAATATTTCTTGGCTTAGATTTTTTTATTTCATCTTCATATAAGTTATAAATAACCTCTAAGGTATGATTAATACCTTTACATAAACCTTTTCCTTTTGATATATAAATCATTATATTCTCCCCTAAAAAAAGAAATAGATGCCTATTTCTTAAAATGAATCAATATTTATTTTAACCTTTGGCATTTTATTAATGGCAGCATAAGCCCCAATAAGAGTTCTTATTGAAGATGATGTTTTACCATTTTTGCCAATTACTCTTCCCATCTCGGCCTCTGGCACTAATATTTCTAATATTGTAACATCTTCATCGGCTTCGAAAAGAGATACTTTTATTAAATCAGGTTCTAAAACAATACTTTTTACTAAATATTCAGTAAATTCTACTACATTCATTTTTTCACCTAATTCTTTTTGTTTTTGCTATTTGCATACTTTGTCATAATTCCAGCATTAGATAAAATATTTCTTACCGTATCAGTTGGAATAGCGCCATTGTTTAACCATTTAAGAGCTTTTTCTTCATCAATTGTTACTTTATCAGCACCCTTAACTGGATCATAAGTTCCAACTGTTTCAATAAATCTTCCATCTCTTGGAGTTCTTGAATCAGTAGCTACTATACGATAGAATGGTTTTTGTTTTGCTCCCATTCTTTTTAATCTTAATTTTACAGCCATAGTTGACCTCCTTTTTCTACTGCCATTAATATAACAAATTATGCATTGCTTGTCAACTATTTTTGTTGACTTAATTTTCTTTTACTTGTTCAGCATCTAAATATTCTTCATTAACATTATCAATGGCTTCAGTTACATCTTCATCAATTATTTCTTCGTAATCATCATCTATATCTTCAACGCTTATTTTGACTTTAGTATTTCCTACTACTTCAACACCTAATTCTTTTTCGATCGTTAAATTAACTAAACCATTATCAATTGCTACATTAGTAACTGTAGGTTGTTTTAAGCTTCTAACAATAATTTCTGAATTATTGTCTAAAACAGTATCATTTTTAAGTGGCACATTCATTTTATCTGAATAACTAAATCTTTTAGTACTAACTGCTGTTTTGGTATCGTTATCATATGAATACCAGACATTAACATCAAAAGATCCAGTAATTAAAACACTACCATTATTATTGGCACCATTAAAAGTATTGTTGATAACCCAACATCCTAATACTGTATTAGGCTTCTCTTCTGGTTCTAAACTAAAATTGGTATTACTAGTTTTTTTAGCTTTACCGATAACCGCTTTAGTTACAATTTCTCTATAATTAGACAAATTTATCACTCCCTAATTTAATGTATGCAAAACTAAGAGAAAAAGAACTAGAATTAAAATAATAAAAGCATAATAACTAAGTGCAGTATATTATGCTTTTTCTTTTTTATTTTTTCATTTTAATTATTATGTATGTACCTGATAAAATTACAATACCAATACTACAAACCACTAAAGCAATTTCAATAAAACGAGTATTTGTTTTACCATCATCATCTTTACTTAATTCTTGGCTGTTATTAGTATTATTGCTATTATCATCTTCTTTATTATTACTTGAATTACTATTAGATTCGTTATTATCATTTAAGTTACTATTATTGTTATTATTTGATTGATCATTATTACTTGAATCATTACTATTATTTGATTGGTTATTATTTACATTGTCGTTATTATTGCCATTATTACTATTAAAGTTATCTACATTATTATCACTTTCATTAGTAGTAATATTATCATTTTCAGAATTATTATTTTGAGTATTTGTTTCTAAATTATCATCTTCTTCTATTTTTGGTACAGAAGGAGAATCATTGTTTGGCTTGTTATCTTCTTTTTCTTCTTCAATCCAAGTTACTGTAGCTTTAACTTTAGTCTCATTACCGGCTTTATCTGCTACGACAAACTCAAATGAACCATTAGTTTTAAATGGATAAGTCTTATAATGATTATTATTAATTACAGTAATATCTTCATCACTAATAACTTCTGCTACAACAATACCTTTAGTTTTTTCTGTTGTATTATATTTAATACTTACTTTTGGCGCTACTTTATCAATCCAATTAACTTTAGCCTCTGTTTTTCCAACATTGCCATCTTCATCAACAAATTCAAAAGTAAATTCACCATTCTCAGTAAATGTATAAGTTTCGCTTCCCTTTGGATTAATCATTGTAATCTTTTTACTAGGATTAACTAATTTAGCTACCACATCTTTATTTGTTAAACTATTAGTACTATATTCTACTTCCGCAGTTGGAGCAATTTTTCTAGTGGTATCTTCAAATAGATTAATCATTGCGGCACTCATATAACTACCTGATGTTTCTACCCCAATTACTTTAACATATTTAGCTTTGGTAACATTATCAAAAGTTACTTTTTTACTTAAATTGTTTAAATCCCATTTGGTACTTTCAACAGCAGTTGTCCAATCTTCATTATCAATGCTAACTAAAATTTTAGCATTAGTTACAATTCCATTCGTACTACTTTGACGAGGAACATATTCTAAAGATGAAATATAAGCTGGTTCATCTAATTCTAAGACAATAAATTTATCTTGATCTGATCCATCCCAAGCAGTATGCCACATTGTATTAACATTACCATCGATAGCGTTTTCTTTACCATTAGATTTTCCTGGTTCTTCTGTGGAAACCCCAGCAACAGTTAAACGTTTAATTGAGACATATTTATCTTCATCACTTTCCCCATTACTTGTAAAAGTAAAAGTTTTTAGATCACTTTCTGTATAATTTTTATTTCTACCTACTCTAATATCAACAGAAACATCACCATTTAAATCTGGTTCTTTTTCACTAAATTTATTCCATTCAAGACTATCAGAATATTTCCATTCCATTGTATCATTTAAACCAGCAAAAATATTTTCATTATCATTAATTGAAACACTAGCTGGGAATAAAGATTTTTCAATCGGAATATCATAAATGACATCAAGAGCTCCCACTATTCTTATATGAATATCTGTTTCTGAATGAATTAAATTAATTTCATCTTCACTTAATTCATAAGATAAGCCAGATACTTCTTTCCAATCATCACTTAATAAATTACTTGTTATATTATATTGCCAAGTTACACCATTTCCTTCAAAACTTTTGGAAAGAACAATTTTACCAGCATCTTCTCCATCAAATGAGAAAGTGGCAACAGCATCTTTATTAGCATTTAATAAATAATTAGCAACTTGTCTTTTAACATTATCATTGACAACTTCTTTATTCTCTTTAGTAGCGTTTGTTAAAGCCTCATTTACTAATTTAATAAATTTAGCTTGATAAACAGCATCAGTTAAATGGGTATCAATAATGCGTAATAAATCGTGCATTGGTAATGGGTAATTACCTAGAGCATCAACTATTTGAAGAGCTAAATTATAATATTCTTCTTCCGTCTTTTCTTGCTTTTCATAAGTTCTTACTAAACCTAACCAAGCATCAAAATTAATATTTTGAACATCTAAAGCGGCCTTATAAATATTTTCTAATGTTTCATAATCTGATTCATAAGTAGAAGTACTCATTAATATTTCTTCCGCTAAAGCATATTTATCATAATCTTTTAAAGCGGCGGTAGATAATATTACATAACTAGCAGGGAATCCCCCAGCATAATCACCACTACCCCAGCCATTAGGCATTCTAACTGATAATTTTTCGGTTTTACCAGATTGACCCCAGCCAGATACATCATTATATAAATTCCATACTTTATTACCATTATCATCTAATGACATATAAATATAAGCAGCATGTCCTGGTTGTGATACAACACTTGATGGAACTCCATAACTACCCCAAATGTTTGAACCAGTTTTAGATAGTCCACCACATACAGAACCTTCTTCAAAGACAACCCATAATTTTGGATAACCTTCTTTATAAGTTATATTATAATCTTTAAAATTATATGCATATGGTAAGTTACCTCTTTTTTTATCATTCCACATATCAATATCATCTAAAACATAATATTTAGGATTATTATATTCATAACCAAAACGATATGTTATGTATGTATATGGATTGGTACTATTATTCTCGGTTGTGTAATGATTTAACCAAATAATTTCTTCATCATCAATAATATTATTCATTACAAAACGCATTTCTTCAACAGTTAAATGATCATATATATTATCAATTAATAAGCCTTTTTCTTTTAATTCTTTATATATTTCATAACGTTTAAGAGCATTGGAACCATTCGGATCATCAGGATCTTCTGGAGCTCCCGTTACCCATAAACCAACATTAGCACTATGGGTAAGTGATAATGTAACAATCATTTTCTTATATAAATCTTGATATTTAACTCCTTCACTAGTTAAATCTTCATTTTTTAAATCAGTATCTTTATATTTTTTATATAAACTATTTAAAATTTTTAGGCTACTAGCATAGTTACCATCTGGTGCACCACCTAAAACATATAACTCTAATGTTTCTGAATCATTCATTAGCCAAGATAATACTTCTTTATATTCATCACTATATCTCATTAAAGCTTGTAAAATACCATAACCAACATTATTAACAAAATCTCTTTGTAATAAAGTTAATTTATATTCATCAATATTACTAAAGTCACCTTTTTTAATATTATCTTCATATTTTTTAATTATGGCATCATAATCAGCTACTTTTTTTACAACAGTATTATCATCACTTAAATCTTCAACATAACCCTCTTTAACTAATTTAGCATCAGCATAAACGGCATCATCATACCACATACTATACCAACTATCACCATTTTCATAAGCATATAGTTTTAAGTATTTTACTCCCTCTAAAGGAACTTCTACATAATCAGCGTCATCCCAGCCTTTTTTAATTCCTGATTTATAAGCTTCTTTCCACTCCGTACCATCACTTGAGGTATAAATTGTAAAGGTTACCCCACTATTATAATAAGTACTAGTTTCTTTAGCATCAACACCTAAGTAAGTAACAAAATAATCATAATCTAAATTGGTTAAATCGTATACTAAACTAGATGTTGCCCAAGCAGCAATGCCTTTAATAAATTCTCTTTTTTCACCCTTAACATTAAGCGTAATTAACCCACTTGAGTTATTTTTATCTAAACGTAGATAATAACCACTTTCCACATAAGTTTCATCTTCTTTATAACCGATATCAGAAAGATAAACATAATCTTTCGAATCATATGCCAATGCATAAACATTTTTTAAAATGTTATTTCCTTCCATCTTTCTGTAAAAAGCCCCAACTACTAAAACCATAAGGGCTAATACAAAAGCAAAACTAATTTTTAATATATTTTCTTTTGACACTTTAGCCATAATCACACCTCTTTTACCCATTATTATACACTAATAATGTAAAAAAGCAATATTTTTGTCACTATTTTGACATCATTATTTAACATTGTATTTAAAATGCTTTTCTTTTATAATAAATGCAAAAGGTTAGTGATTTATTATAATGAATATCATAAGTTTATTAGAAAGTAATAAAAATCTTGATTATCAAGCATTTATGCAAAAAATTTGCTTTACCAAATACCCAATTGTCGGGGTTAAAATTCCTACTGTAAAAAAATTGGCTAAAGATTTATTAAAAGAAAATGATTTTAAAGAAATTTTAAGCAAGATAAGTGATGCTACTTTTGAAGAAGTATTACTTGAAGCTTTTATTATTAGTTATGCTAAAGTAAGTTTTGAAGAAAAAATTAATTTAATTAAGAACTTTTTACCTAAAATTGATAATTGGGCTATTTGTGATAGTTTCATAAGCAGTCTTAAATTTATTAAAGATTATCAAGAAGAAACACTTATCTTTTTAAAAGAATTGTTAAAATATAGTGATGAATATTATTTAAGATTTGTTATCGTTACTTTACTTAATTATTATGTTAATGATTCATACTATAACGAGGTCTTAAATATTTTAATTAATATAAAAAGTGAATATTATTATGTTAAAATGGCTCTTGCTTGGGCCTACTCTATTCTTTTAACCAAATATTTTGAGGAAGCAATTAACTTTTTAACTATTAATAAAAATAATATTGATAAATGGACATATAATAAAGCTTTACAAAAAGGAAGAGAATCTTTTAAGTTAAGTAAAGAGCAAAAAGAAAGATTAAAACAGAATAAAATGGTATAATAAAAATAAGTTATGTATAGACAAAAGTAATTTTTTTTGCTACAATCTATACGTAATGTGATTCCGATGTATTTAGTATGTCGGAGGAAGAAAAGAGCTTATGCTCTTTTTTTCGTTATATTTAATAAAATATTTTATTAATTAGTTGTTTTTTAAATGAATTTATATTAATATATAAAGCTATGGAGGAATTATGGAATATAAATATTTAGAAGAAGACTTATTTAAACAATACAATTCTAGTGAGCCACTTAACTTTGCTCGTATTAAAGATGTAAGAGATTTTGCTTGGTGTTATTTAGCAAAATTTTGTCCTCAAGGCGGTAGATTTACGGGTGTAGATAGCATATATGCTACATCAAGGGAATGCATTAAAGCCTTAAAATTTTTAATTTCTGATGTTGACTTTTCAAAATACTATTATGGCTATTATAGTCAAACAACTTCAGATTTTACTAAAAGATGGGAAGATAGATTAGTTGTAAGAATTAATCCTAATGATCTTTCATTATGGCAAGAAAATGGGATAAAACAAATTATCTATGCCCCATTAGAAGATACTATTTTCATTTTAAGAAGAAAAGATAATGTTTTTATTAATGAGATTATTCAAGGTAATAGATTCTGTAATGAAAATAATGCTCGTATTGATGCTAGAGTAAGTACTGAATGCTTTAATTTAAGTGAAGAGGAAAAAGAAGAATTTAGAAATTATTTTATTACTAAAGAGATAGAAGATCAACCGTTAATAATGTATATTGTTAATAAAGTATATAATGATCCACAACCTAGATTACCTGAATATGAAAGTATAACTACTTTAAAAGATTATTTAAAAGATGATTGCACCATTAATTTTTATGTAGTAGAAGATAATGAAGCTAAATTAAAAGAACAATTTAAAGTAAAAGAATTACCTGAAAGCGAATATGTAAATACACCAAATGCCAAAATATTTAGTTACTATATTGAACCAAATACATTATATACTGCTTACCGTAAATATTTTGATAGGAATATGCCTTTCTTAAAGAAAGATGGAGCTAAATTAGAAAGAAATAAATAATATTAAAGCTAGATTTATTTTTTATAGTAAATCTAGTTTTTTATCATTTTTAATGCATAGACTTTTTAAGAGAAATTTAGTACAATTATGGTGGTGGTATAAATGGAGTGTTTATTTTGTAAAATTGTTAATGGTGAGGTACCTAGTTACAAGCTATATGAAGATGATTTAGTAATAGTTATAATGGATGCTTATCCTAATGTTGATGGACATACATTAATTATTCCTAAAAAACATTATGATTCTTTAATGGATATACCTGATGATTTACTAATTCATATTAATGAAGTAGCTAAAAAATACATTAATTATTTAATGGAGAAACTAGGCGCTAAAGAACTTAGTGTTTGTATTAATTACGGTAATAGCCAAAAAATTAAACATTATCATATGCATTTACTTCCTAATAATGGTACTAGAGCTACTAAAGAAGCTAAAGATGTATATGAGGTATTAAAATAATGAAATTAAAAAGTAATGTTAAAAAATGTTTATTTACCATAGGTATTGTTTTATCTTTAATTTTACTTTTTACTTTTAGTTATCATACTTTATTAAATAATTTTAGTAATGCTAGCCCTACTAATGAAGAACAAGTAAAAAATAAAGATGATGAAGAAAAGATAAAAACTTACAAAGCATCTCTTATTGCAACTGGTGATGGTCTTGTTCATTCTAATGTTTATAATGCAGCTTATAATTCTTATAATAAAAATTATGATTTCAAAAGTATGCTTTCTTATACAAAAGAAAAATTAAAAGATTATGATATTAAATACTATAATCAAGAAACTGTTTTTGATAAAGATTCACCTTATAGTAATTATCCGAGATTTAATACCCCATCGGCCTTTGGTGATGATATGCTTGATGCTGGTTTTAACCTTGTATCGCTAGCAACTAATCACTCAATGGACAAAGGATCATCTGGTGCTTACAATAGTGCTTTATGGTGGCAAGAAAAAGAAGGAATTCTTGCAACAGGTATGTTTACAAGTGCTGATGAAAGAGAAAAGGCCAAAATAATGGAAGTAAATGGTATAACTTATACAATGTTATCTTATACTTATGGCACCAATGGAATTCCTATTCCAAGTGATAAAACATATTTAGTTAATCTATTTGATGAAGAAAAAGCCTTAGAAGATATAAAAGCCGTTAGAGATAAAGTTGATGTTTTAATTGTTGCAATGCATTGGGGAACTGAATATAAATTAGATGCAACGGAAATCCAAAGAAAACAAGCTAAATTTTTAGCTGATAATGGGGTTGATATTATTCTTGGTACTCATTCTCATTGTATTGAACCTTGGGAAATGATTGGTGATACTCCAGTATTCTATTCTTTTGGTAATTTTATTTCTGGTCAAAATCACGCTGATAACACTGCCTATGTTAGAAAAATAACTTCTATTGGAATGTTTGCAACAATGGATATAGTTAAAACAGTAGATCCTAAAAATAATACAACAACCATAAAAATTGAAAATATTGGTGCTGATTTAAATTATAATTATAAATTCTATAATAACGAAAAGAAAAAATATGATTATATAGTTATTCCTTTTAGTAAGATGGAAGAAAAATATTTAGATAATTATGAAGATATCTATGAAGAATTTAGTCAAGTTCTTACTAAGTATGATGATAGTATAAATATTGAAAAACTACCTGGCGTTGCCTAGGTAGTTTTATTATTTATCTAATTTTTCAACTATATTTTTAAACATTTCTTCATTCCAAATTGTAATATTTAGTTCTCTTGCTTTATCATATTTACTGCCTGGGGCATCACCAACAATGACCACATCGGTCTTTTTACTAACTGAATCAGCAAATGTTCCACTATACTCTTCAATTAAAGCTTTGATTTCATCTCTTGTCATAAAAGAAATAGAACCTGTCATTACAAATTTTTTATTAGTAATATATTCACTAACTTTTTTCTTTACCCCTAAATATTCCATATTAATATCAAGCATTTTTAATTTATCAATTAGATTACGATTGTTTTGAAAATAATCATAGATACTTTGGGCTAATATATCACCAATGTCTTTAATTTGTAATAGTTCATCTACTGTAGCATTCATTAGATTATCGATATTGCCATAATATTCCGCTAAAAGTTTCGCGGTTTTACTGCCCACACCATTGATACCTAGACCAAATAATAATTTTTCTAAACTATTTTCTTTACTGTTTTCAATAGCGTTAATCATATTGTCGAAGCTTTTACGACCAAAACCTTCAAGTAAAAGAATATCATCTTCATAGTCTTTTAAATGATAAAAATCAGTAATACTTTTTAAGAACCCTTCATTATAAAAGTCTTCAATAATTTCATCACCCAAGCCATCAATATTCATTGCATCTCTTGAAGCAAAATGAATTAATCCTTCAATTCCTCTAGCGGGGCATAAATCATTAGGGCAAAAATAATCTACTTGTCCTTCTTTTTTAATAAGTTTCGTATGACATATAGGGCATTCACTAATCATCTTAAAAGGTTTTTCTGCCCCGGTTCTTCTTTCAATAACGGCGCCCTTAACTTCTGGAATAACATCACCAGCTTTATGAACAATAACAGTATCGCCAATCATTAGACCTAAATTATTAACAAAATCCTCATTATGTAAAGTAGCTCTTGTAATAGTTGAACCCATAACTAATACGGGATCTAAAACGGCATTTGGTGTTATTTGGCCCGTACGACCCACCGTAAAAATAATATCTTGTAACTTGGTTAAAACATCATTATGAGGAAATTTATAAGCAACTACCCATCTTGGATATTTTGCCGTATTACCTAGTTCTCTTTGTTCATTAATATCATTAACTTTAATAACTACTCCATCTATTTCATATGGTAAACTATCTCTTATTTCGGTATATTCTTGAATAAATGCTAACGCTTCATCAATATTTTTAACTAATCTATTAGCGGGATTAATCTTAAAACCTAAATCTTGCATAAATTTTAAAGCATCACTATGTTTAGTTATGCCATAATCAAGAGGATTAGGTAAATGATAAATAAAATTATTTAAATTTCTTTTAGCAGCTACTTTAGAATCTAATTGTCTCACACTACCTGCTGCAGCATTTCTTACATTTTGTAAAAGTGGAAGTCCTTCTTCTTCTCTTTCTTTATTTATTTTCTCTAAAGTTTTCTTATCCATATAGATTTCACCGCGAACTTCGATATCTATTTCTCTATTTAACTTTAAAGGTATAGCTTTAATAGTTTTAACATTATGGGTAATATCCTCCCCAACTACTCCATCTCCTCTTGTAGCGCCTCTTACTAAGATGCCTTTTTCATATTGCAAAGAAACAGCCAAGCCATCAATCTTAAGCTCACAAACATATTCCGGATTAACTCCCATTTTTTTAATACGATTATCAAACTCTTTTACTTCATCTTCATTAAAAACATCACTAATACTTAAAAGAGGTATTTTATGCGTAACTTTTTGAAATTTATCAATAACCTCTCCCCCAACTCTTTTAGTTGGGCTATCTAATAAAACATATTCTGGATATTTTTTTTCTAAATTTTCTAATTCTCTTAAATAACTATCAAATTCTAAATCCGTAATCGTGGGATTATCTAAAACATAATAATTATAATTAGCTTCATTAATTATTTTAACTAACTCTTCAATTCTTTCCTTGGGATTCATACTTAACTCCATAAATCATTTTTATACTTACCACTGGCAATTTCTTCTTTTATTCCTAATTTTAAATCTTCTAAATCTTCTTTATAAGTCATTCCTAAATATTTACTATTAGTATTTATAACTTTTATTTTTTGACCATTTTCTTTAGCACTTTCATAAGCAACATTAGGAATTAACCACTCACTATTTAATAAATCACCACAACTGTTAAAAAAGAACGAAATATTTTCTTCTAAATAAGTAAATAGTTGAGGAGTAAAGCAAAAAAGATTCATTGAAACTGGTTGATTTTTAGGAACATAAAAGAAAGAAACTCTTTCATCTAAAGGATGACATAAAACATAACCCTCATCTTCTTTAACACTACATTCTCTTATTTCATCAAGATACCCATCTTTAGTAAATATAACTCCTCTTTTAACTTCTCCATTATTAGTTAGAGTATTACCTACTTCATAAGCAATATTAGCATATTCTTTTAAAGAAGCATTTTGTAAAAATTCACTAGCTTTTAAATAACCATCTTGCCCATAAAAATCATCAGCATTAATAATAGCAAAATTTTCGTTAATAACTTTGCGAGCACAATAAATAGCGTGAGCAGTACCTAGTGGTTTTACTCTTTCTTTCGGAATATTGACATCTTCTGGTACATCACTCATTTTTTGAAAAACATATTCAACTTTTATTTTACCCTCAATTCTTTTACCAATCGTTTCTTTGAATGTTTCATAATTTTCTTCTTTAATGACAAATACTACTTTATTAAAACCAGCTTTTATAGCATCATAAATAGAATAGTCAATAATAAATTCTCCATTTGGCCCCACCGGTTCAATTTGTTTAAGGCCTCCAAATCTACTACCCATACCTGCTGCTAAAACTAAAAGTGTTAAATCTTTTTTCATTTTCTCTCTTCCTTTCGTAATCCTTTATAATTTTTCATAAACTTTCTAATACCATATTGTTTATTAAATGCTACACTAACAAAACGATCATCAACCCCAATAACAACACCTCTACCAAAGGTTAAATGGTTAACTACATCCCCACAAAGATAATTAACTTCTTCATCATTATCACTATAGAAAATAGATTTATCAATTTTTTTATCTTCTACTACATTTGACTCTAAGTATTCATTATTTATTTCATCAATAAATCTTGAAGGAGGATTAAACATATCTTTACCATAAAGCATTCTTCTTTTGGCATTAGTTAGATATAATCTTTCTTTGGCTCTTGTAATCCCAACATAACATAATCTTCTTTCTTCTTCTAGTTCTTTTTCATCAAATAAACTATTTTGATGAGGCATTAACCCTTCTTCCATTCCTACCATAAAGACTACTTTAAACTCTAACCCCTTAGCACTATGGAAAGTCATTAAGGTAATGGCATCATCATCTTCCCGATGTTCTGTTACATCAGCAATTAAACTAACTTCCTCTAAAAAATCTTGTAAATTGACACTTCCAGTGGTATTTTGATAATTTTCCGTTATACTTCTAAATTCTTTTAGATAGTCCATTCTAATTTCCCCATCTAATGATTCATCTTTTGTAAACTCTTCTTTCATTCCACTTTTTAAAATGACATCATCAATAAGTTCTGTTAAAGATAAGTTATCAGCATCATTCTTTAATTCTAAAATTAAATTTTTAAATTCTAATTCTTTACCTTTACTAATAACATCAAACATTGATTTACCTAAATCATTAGCTAAAGTTTCAATATTTTCTATTGTTTTCGCTCCAATTCCTCTTTTAGGTTCATTAATTACTCTTTTCAAAGCTACATCATCATTAAAGTTAGCAATTAATCTTAAATAACTAATTAAATCTTTTATTTCTTTTCTTTTATAGAAGTAAAAACTACCAACAACTCGGTATGCAAAATTATTTTTAAGCATTGCTTCTTCATAAGCTCTTGATTGCGCATTAGTCCGATAAAATATTGCTATATCTTTTAAATTATAACCATTACTAAGTAAATTTTTTATCTCATTAATAATTATATTTATTTCACTTGCACCATCATTACTTCTAAAATATTTTACTTTAACCCCTTCCCCTAATTCACTAAATAAATTAACTTCTTTTCTTTCAATATTATTTTTAATAACGGAATTTGCTGCATTTAAGATATTAGTGGTACTTCGATAATTTTGATTTAAAACAATAACTTTCGCATCTTGATAATCTCTTTCAAAATTTACTATATTTTTATAATTAGCTTGTCTAAAGCCATATATGGCTTGATTTTGATCACCAACCACAAAGATATTATGATATTTACTACTTAAATACTTAATCATTTTATATTGAACTTCATTAGTATCTTGATACTCATCAACTAAAATATATTGATATCTTTCTTGATATTTGGCTAAAATATCTTTATTTTTGATAAATAATTCAGTAGGTAATTTAAGTAAATCATCAAAATCGATAGCGTTATTTTTCTTTAACATTTTATCATAACGAAAATAAACTTCCACTACTTTTTTTTCAATATCAGAAGCAAAATATCTTGTTACTTCCGCATCACTTAACATTTCATTTTTAATAAAACTTATTTTATTACGGACAAAAGCGGGAGCAATTTCTTTTATATCATAATCTAAATCTTTCATAATTTTCTTTATAATACTTAAAACATCATCAGAGTCCATAATTGTAAAATTACTTGTTAAACCAAATTCTTCATAATTTTCTTTAATAACTCTAAGACCAAAGGAGTGGAATGTTCCAACAAAAGCATAATTGTTACTAACCAGTTTACCTATTCTTTCTTTCATTTCTTTAGCGGCTTTATTAGTAAATGTAATAGCTAAAATATTGCCACTGTAAACACCAGAATCAATTAAATAGGCAATTCTAGTGGTAAGAACCTTAGTTTTTCCGGAACCTGCACCAGCCACCACCAGACAAGGCCCATCTTTATGTATTACCGCTTCTCTTTGTTCTTTATTTAAATCATCTAAATAATCCATTTTTTAAAACCTACCCATCATTTTAATTATATCAGAATATAGGCCTTTAGTCACTTAAAAACAAGTCATTTGACTTGTTAAAATAATAATTTACATTAAATA
>CANQKO010000022.1 GCA_947624505.1 uncultured Bacilli bacterium
CATCTCTCCTTTTCTATTTTTTATTCACACTGATTATTCTTATAACTGGTACTATTACCATAAGCAATTCAGTTATATGCTAAATCATCTTTTAAGTAAGCAAATTTTTCTTCCTCCTTCACTATATATATTAGCGTTTTTTCCTCAATTTCCTTTTTTTACCAACGACAAAAAAGAACTGCATTTAAACAGTTCTTAAGAATTATCTTGCTTTTGTTAAAGAATATGTTTTTTCATAACTAATGGTACTTTTTTCACCATTGACATAAATTTGAAAATAAAATATTTTGTCATACTCTTTATTATTAACTATTTCCCAAGCTTCATCTTCGCTATATCCATAACTAATAAGGTTTTGAAGAATTCTTTCATCGTCCCCACCATCACCATATGTAATATATAACTTATCAGGATTTACTGAATTAAGAATGGCTTCTCCTGCATCGGCAGTATAATTAGATACAACTTTATTTAATAAATCATAATCATTAACTTTAGAATAGTTATTAAATGTTAATTTAGTATAATATAATCCATTAGAAGAATTAAATATATTTAGAAAACTTATGTTACCACCATAATTATTAAATGTTATATTCCTTAAGTCATTAAAATATAAATGTTTTATCGCTTCTATATCTAAATCTTTTTCATTATTTGCATTAACTGTTAAATCATGACAAGCATTATTTCCATAAGTATTACAGAACGAGAAACGCAAACCACATATTAAAGTAATAATTAAAAAAGAGTTTAGAAACTCCTTTATCTTAAATCTAAATCAACTATTTCGTATTCTGTTGTTCCTAAGCCTAATTTTTCAGCTTCAAAAACAGTATGAATAGCGTTCTTTTCTTCCATTCTTTTAATTAAACTCATTTTTCCCTTATCTTCAGAATTAATAATAGTATCATATGAACATTTATCAATGGCAACAGGATCAATTGAGGCATAAATACCAATATCTTTCATTTCTGGATCCTTGGGATTTGAATCACAATCACAATCTATAGATATATTATTTAAAACATTAATGTAAGCCATATTAGATGGGCCAAAATAATCTATAATGGCTTTACAAGCTTCTGCCATACTTTCTAAAAAACCATCTTGATTATCAGTATGATGCCACATTTCATCAGGATCTTTTGTAACTCCTACTGAATGGATCCAAGCTTTACCATTAGATGAAGCCATACCAATAGACATATTTTTTAAAGCCCCACCGAAGCCACCCATTGCGTGTCCTTTAAAATGGGAAAGCATTAAAACTGAATCATAATTTCTAATATGACTACCGACAATATTAACACCGCGTAAATGGCCATCATAATTAACAGGTATTTCTTCATCTCCATCTTCATCCATTATATCAACGGGAGCTATTTTATTAAACCCGTGTTCTTCAATTACTTTATAATGATCGCTTGTTTTAAATCTTTTTCCACGGTAAGCAGTATTACATTCAACAATAGTGCCTTGTAATTTTTGAACTAAATCTTTAATTAATTCAGGTTTTAAATAATTATGACCACCAAGTTCACCAGTCGAAATTTTCACCGCTACTTTTCCTTTTAAGTCAGTATTTAAAGCTTCATAAATTCTAACTAAGCCTTCACTACTAATATCTCTTGTAAAATATACTTTTGCCTTTGTCATTAATTCACTCTCCTAAAAATATTATACCTTCTTTTATAAACTAAATGCAATTATTTCTTAATCTTTCTCTTACTTTATTATAAGCATTTAAATTAGTAATGTTATTTAAACCAATAGTTTTTAAAAATCTACTATCACTAACTTTCTCTAAATTTTGTAAAATATAATTATACTTTTCTAAAAAATTAGGTTTTTGGATTATTTCCAATGCTATTAAAAATGATAATAAATAAGCATTATAATTTATTTCAATTGTTGTACCAATTAAGTTAAATAAATTATCAAATGAACTAACATTTACTTTTTCTAAAATATTATTATTTATAATTCTTTCATAAAATTTGTGAGAATCTTTAATTGAATGTAAACTATAAAGATTATCATAATATCTTGCTTTAGTTAAACTCTCTAGTAATTCCATTACATTAATGAATCTTTTTTGAGCTTCATCTTTATAAATATTATTTTTAATCATCCATAATAATAAACCAAATTCATAACTAAAAGATTCTACTTCACTTAAAAAACTTACTCTTATTGGTTCACCATATAATATTTTTTTAACTAAGTGTCCACATTCGTGAGCTAAAGTAGAAGAAAAATCAATATTAGAAGAAGATAATAATTTAAGAAAATATTCCCCTTCTATTGTTGGAATAATTCTTGAATTAGTATTATGTTTATCAAATAATATATAATCTTTATTTTGAAGAACATATTTTTTATATATATTAAAATGTTCCTCACCAAATATTTCTTTAATATATTTCCCTACAAAAGCAAAACTATCTTCTCTTGGAATAATATCAAGAATTGTCCTTTTTTCTAGAGAATCTAATTTTAAAATACTTTCTATAGTGTTTCGTACTGCACTCTTAGTAATTCGATTTTTTATAGGAAATAAATTATTCGTATCATTATAAGCATCTAAAAATTCTTCAATAGAAACCTCATTATGAGTAACTGTGCCTTCTTGAAAAATTAAAGTCGCATATAATAATTGATACATTAATAATTCATCTTCATACTTTTCATCTTCTAAAGTTAACTTTTCATAATAATTCATTTTTTCTTCAATATATTCTTCATTAAAACCTTTTTGCAAAATCCATTACTCCTTGCGGAGAATTATTTTAAATTAATAACATAAAAAAAGCAATAACATTTTGTAACGTTATACTTTACTCATTTTTGATAATTAACTTCTAAATATTCACCAGGAACATTAATATTATTTTTATCATATTCTTCTTTTAAATATTTAAAAAACTCTCGATTAATTTGAAAATGACTATCCGGTTTACAGTCAATTTCTACTTTATATATATAATTATTAGCATTTAATTTTTCTATACCTAATAATTTAATATCATCAGTAACATCACTTAATTTAATTATTTTTTTATTAACATTATGTAACATTTTTTCTAAATCAGTTAAAGCTAAATCTTTACTAACAGGAAATTCTAAGTAAAGAATTGTATCATACATACTATGGTTAATAACACTTGTAACCATACTATTATTTATAATCATTACTTCACCGGTATATGATTTTATTTTGGTTGTTTGTAAGCCTAGTTCTATTACTTCACCCCGAAAGCCATTAATAGTAACTATATCTCCTTGCATATAATGATTATCAAATATTATAGCAATACCTGATAATAAATTTTTAATTGTATCTTGAAAAGCAAGACCAATTATTGCTCCAGCAATACCTAAAGAAGCAATAATACTCGTTGTTTTTATGCCATAAATACTTAAAATGGCTAAAATAGTTATAATAGCAATAATATATTTAATAATACTTTTAAATAAATTAATAATTGTTTTTTCTCTTTTAATTTGTAATTCTTTTTTATTTTTAGAATTTTTGTTGAAAACTAAGAATTTATCAACAATTTTACATAATATAGCATAAATAACTAAAGCAATAATGATATATACGATAGGTAAATATACTTCTTTAATTAATATTTTCTTTAGCATATTTTTTAAAAAAAGTTATTTTTGCAAATAACTATTTCTTTTTTCCCTTTCCTTTCTTTTCTTCTTTTTTAGGTGTAAATTCTACTTCTTCAATTATTTCTTTCTTATTATCAATATTTTCATCATTTTTCTTATCTTCTTTTTCTTGATCCTTTAGTGCAGGACTTGAAACCATATCTTTATAAATAAAGAAACTAATAAAATCAATTAAACCATAAATCATCATAAATAAACCAATTATTTTGAGTGGTAGATTAGAATTAACAATAGTATATATACCGGTAATAACAATTACTAAGCCAACCACAATTAAAGCATAAAATTTACTTGATCGATCAGTAGTATAAAAAGTTTGCATTACTTTACCAATACCAATTAAAATTAAATAACCACCAATTATAAAACGTAATACTAATTCAATGGCATCAGCTAAGAAGATAAATACTAACCCTAAGATAACGGCAGTTACACCGAAGGCCATTTCATTACGATTAACAACTTTTAAATTCTTGTCTTTAATATAATAATTTAATATTTTATAAAGACCTATTAATATTAGTATACCTCCAAACACATAAGATATTGCTTTAATAAACACATCTGGTTTAGTAAATAAAATAATACCTAAAACAAAAAAGATAATTCCACTTACTAAAGAATAATTATTAGATTTTTTCATACATTCACCTTCCAATATAATTATACAATAAATATCTTAATTAGCAAAATAATTTTTAACTAATTATATTTATTTAAAATAAGTATTAAAAATATGATAAAATTTATGTAGGAAGTGATTATTATGTACGATGTAATTATAATTGGAGCTGGTCCAGCTGGATTATTTTCAGCTTATGAATTAATTGAAAATAATCCCCACTTAAAAATTTTGCTCCTTGATCAAGGTAAATTTGCTCATCACAGAGTATGCCCAATGAAAACAACTGGTGTTTGCCATAATTGTAATCCTTGCAATATTTTATCTGGTTTTGGGGGAGCTGGAACATTTTCTGATGGTAAACTTAATTTTATTCCTAAAATAGGTAAAACGGATCTTTATAAATATCTTACTATTAGCGATGCCGAAAAAATTATCAATGATACCGAAGAAATATTTAATAAATTTGGAATGGATAGTGATGTTTATCCTACTAACTTAGATGAAGCTTATAAAATTAAAGAAAAAATCGCTAAAGAGGGGGCCAATCTTTTAATAATTAAACAAAAACATTTAGGAAGTGATAAATTACCTAAATATATTGAAAACTTTACTAATTATTTAAAAGAAAAAAAGGTTGAAATTTTAGAAAATGCTTTGGTTACGGATATTATTTTCGATAAAATAAATAAAGTAATTTATAAAAGTAATGATGAAGAAAAAACTTTAAGTTGTAAATATGTTATTGTAGCCCCAGGAAGAACAGGAGCGAAATGGGTTCAACAAATTGCTGAAAAATATGATATACCTTATACATCGCAAAGCATTGAAATTGGCGTTCGAGTTGAAGTTAGAAAAGAAATCTTAAGAGAGTTATGTAGTGTTATATATGATCCAACTATATTTATTAAAACCAAAACTTATAATGATCAAATAAGAACATTTTGTACTAACCCTGAGGGATTTGTGGCCAAAGAAAATTATTATGGTTATATCTGTGTTAATGGACATGCATTAAAAGATATTAAATCAAACAATTCTAATTTTGCTTTTATTTCTAAAGTTAGTTTAACAGAACCAGTCACTAATACAAGAGAATATGGTGAAGCAATTGCGAAAATTGCTAATACCTTAGGTGATGGTAAACCCATAATTCAAACTCTTAGAGATTTACAAATGGGAAGAAGAAGTAATATTGATAGAATTAATAAAGGATTTATTGAACCTACTCTTAAGGATGTTGTGGCCGGCGATCTTGCCCTTGTTTTACCTCACCGAATTATTATTAATATTTTAGAAGGTTTAGAAACTTTAGATAAAATTATTCCTGGTGTTAATAATGGTGAAACCCTTTTATATGGTCCAGAAATTAAATTTTTTAGTAATGAAATTACCACCGATAATAATATGAAAATTGCTAATTATAATGGCTATTTTGTTGGTGATGGTTCTGGCAAAGCGGGAAATATTGTCGCTGCTGCTGCCACGGGATTAATCGCCGCTAGAGATATCCTAGATAAATTAAATAATAAATAAAATATGAAGAAGGAGAAAAAACAATTATGCTTATATTACTTTTAATTACGATAATTTTCTTTATAATTTTTTTTAAGAAAACTAATTGTATAAATTTAATTAAAAATAATTGGAAGATATTTATTGTTTACTTACTATTAGTAACTATAATTTACTTAATAATAATTAATATTCCTATTATTAAACATTTTATTTTAAAAAGCAATTATCCTGGGGCAGAAAAATATATTTTATTAATAACATTATTTAGTATATGCTCATTTATTGTAAGTCCCATCTGTTATTTAATGAATACTATTAAAGAGAAACGAATTATTAAAAAATATGAATCGCAATTTGAAATTACTAAATTTGAATATTATCGAGATTTTGTTGGTGATATATCACCAGCCATTTTAGCTACCATTTTTAAAAAAAGTAATTATAAAGATATGTTAATTGCCACCATTATCTATTTAAGTGAAAAAGATATTATTTCTTATAAAAATAATCAATATGTTTTTAATGGCAATTATGAGACATTATTAGCTCACGAAAGAAGAGTTGTAGATTATTTATGTGGTAATAAAAATGGTAACATTAAAAAAGATTTTAAAAATTCTTTACAATATGATTTAGAAAATGAAGGATATATTTTTAGTTATGAAGATGATAACAATATAGTTTTTTTAATGGAGGTGATATTAGTTTTTTTATTAATAACTATTCTTATTTTATCAGTGTCGTTTTTTAGTCTTTTCAAATTAGGTCCCATTCTTATAGTTTCCTATGTCATTGTTTTTGTTAATATATTAATTTATAAAGGTCTAGAAAAATATATGTACATAAAAATAAAAACTAACAAAGCTTTATTATTAAATGCCAAATTAAATGGTTTATACAATTATTTAAAAGATTTTACTATTATTAATGAACGCAAAGTTTTAGAAATAAAACTATATAATGACTATATTATATACGCTATTATATTTAATATTAAAGGTAAATTAAACGATGAGTGCCTAACTATTTATAATAATATCCAAGAAAAATTAACAAAATAAAAAATTTCACAAAAATATAACAAAAAGTTGTTGACAAATGCTTTAAAATCGATTAGGATAGTAATCACCAATTCGAGAAATCTTGAATTGGTGCTAGTATCACACTAGTCAACCCCTTTTTATTCTTTGAGAACGTATGGTAAGTATATGCCTACGTTCTCGTTTTTTATTTATTTTGATATTTTTTAGCGATTTCTTTCATTGTTAAATCACTTTTAACACTTGTTTTGAAATCACTAATTTTAGCATAATTTACATACTTATCAATTTCTTTAATAAGTAAAAAATTATTATCTTTATAGTTTACTAAAGACCACTTACCTTTCAACCTTTTTCCATATAATGTTATTTTTAAAACCTTATCATCATAGTAATCTATTTTATAATATCCTCTATCCCAAAGCATTACGGTTCCCCCACCATATTCACCTTCAGGAATAATTCCTTCAAAGTTACGATATGAAAGAGGATGATCTTCAACCATTACAGCAAGTCTTTTATCTTTTGGATTATATGATGGTCCTTTGGGTACTGCAAAACTTTTTAAAACACCATTAAGTTCTAATCGAAAATCATAGTGATCGTGACTTGCTAAATGATGTTGAACACAAAACTTTAATCTCTTGCCGGAAACTGTCTTTTTCCCTTTTGGTTCTTTCGTCTTTTTAAAATTTCTTTTAGCATTATAACTTTCTAAACTCATTTTTTATCACCTAATAAATAGTGTGGTTAATTATTGAAAATATATTTAAATATAATTGTATAAAACAAAATAATATGCTAAAATTATAAATAGGAAGACGCAAATAAGCGTTACCTATGTGGAGCTAACTCAACCGAGTTAGTTTTTTAATATTTGCAATAGCAAGGCTAGCGCTAGTATTAAAACAATAAATAATTGTATCGCTTCGCGGTATTTCTTATTCATTGGCACCCACCCACCTGACCGAAGTCAAAAAGACTTTAAATAAAAAAGTTTTCGGTAACAACTTACATACATCTTCCTAGGCTTTATTTAAACAATTTATTTTGTTTTTGTAAATAGTTTTTTTGGTGATTTTTTAAGAAATTTCTAATGTTTATGCTAATTCTCTAGAGATTTGGTAAGCATTTATCTTTATCTTTTAAATAATTGATGCTATAATAGTAAATACTTTTTCAGGGGAGTTTATTTATGAAGATAATAGATTATATTAAAAATTTATTTAAACATAAAGAAATAAATACTAATGGAGTATTAGTACGCCCATCTGATATAATTAAAATACCAAAAAGAAAAGAATTTAATAATGATAGTTTAGTAGACTCTTATAAAGATAAATATAATAGTATTCTATCAACTATGAAAGATTATGATCCATTAATATTTGAAGCAGAAGAACTTAATAATAATATAATAATGACATCAAAATTACTTTTTAATATTGCAATAAAAGAAGAGTATAAAAATGAAAAAAGTGTTGAAGATAGAATTAACTATTTAATTAATAGTGAAAAGTTAGATTTATATAAAAATGATATTAACAATTTACAAAATGAAGTAATAGGAAGATTAATTGCTATAAGTGAAATAAGAAAAGAATTATTTTTAAGTAAAAAGAAAAAAGATGCTATAGATAATATTATAAATAGATTATGTTTATCATTAAATACTTTATATTCTATTGAAGTAAGTATTATAAATAATATAGAAAGATATAAAAATGAAAGTAAATATAATTCTGAACCAAGTAAAGAAGAAAAGAAAAAAGAATATGAAATAATAGATGAAAAAATTAAACATCTAAATTGGTTACAAGAAATACTAGATAGTGATTCACAAATTAATATTAGAACAGATATTAATTATATACTTAAAGACATAGCTTTAATAGAAAAAGAATTAGAAGAATATACCTATATACATAAAGGTGAAATAACAGAAGAAAGTAAAAATAAAGAAATAAATAACATATTAGAAATTCCTTTTGATATAGAACATAAAGAAGAATTATTAAAAAGAATCAAAGAAATAGAAAAAAAATACCGTGTCTTTTATGAATATAGAGAATATCAAGAATATGGAGAATTAGTCATAGATGAAAGTGATTTAACAAATATTTATAATTTAAAATTTAGTGCCTTAACTATAAGTAAAGATGGAATAATTGAACCATTTGTAAATGATGAAACAGATAAAATAGAAATCGAATATTATCAAAATATCATATTTAGCATTATTCAAGATGTCATAATGGGAAGAAATGAATATTTTAATGAATTATTTAAAGGTGATATAGAAGAAGCTATTAAACTTTTAACAGAATATTTAAAAGATGAAGAAAAGATTATTAATTATGAAATGATTATTAAAAATTTTGCCTTGCTTAATACCATTTTAGCTTTCCATACTAAAGACGGGTTTAATAATTTTTGTAATAATGTTATGCTGGATTGCTTTTTTCCATCTGAAAAATATTTACTATGGCATCAATATTTACCAATTAGTACTGTAGCCATATTAAAACATTATAATTTTAATTATATGAGTGGATGTGCACTTGGTGTTTGGCCAATTATCGTGTTGCCTAATAGTTTTTGTGATCTTTATTATTTATATAAAATAAATAATATAGACAAAGACAATTATTTTTATTTTCCAGATGGAATTAAAAGAATAAGTATTACTAACGATATAATTGCTAATCAAATAAAAGCTAATGATTTAGAGGAAAGGAAAGTAATTAACGCTATTATAAAAGATGCTGAAGGTAAAACTCTGGTTTTTCCTGATTCTTTAGAGGAAATTGATTCGTTTGAAATTGAAAATCATAATATTAAAGGCATTGTTTTAAATAATAATCTTAAAAAGTTAGGCTCTTTAGCTCTTGCTGGTCTTCCATTTGAAAAAATTAACATTCCTTCTTCTTTAGAATCAATAGATATTTCATCTTTACAAAATTGGGAAAATTTAAGTACTATTCAATTTGATAACTTTCATAAATCGGAATTATTTAAAAGGGAAAACGAACAATTGCAAAATCTATTTTATCAATTTTATCAATTTATAAAAATGAGTTATAATTTGACAAAGATTAATAAATCACTTAAAAAATTTATATTTGCCTTTGATGATATGGAAAGTATTGAAGTACCAGCTAGTTATTTTAACGTTGGCCATATTACTAATCTTTTTCTTCAAAGCCTAAGCGTTTCAGAATCTAGTGAAATTATTAATAATAAAGGGAAAAATTTTAATGCTTTAGAATATTTTGCCAATAATTTTAAAAAGAAATTTTATGAATTATTGCTAAAAAGAAGAGATTATTTTATGAAATTGCAACAAGTGTTACCAGATAGTGAACAAATTCATATTAGTAGTGATCCATTAGAATTAGTAGAAGATATTAAATTAATTGAAATTAAATTAAAAAATTATGTTACTAATAATGAAGATTTAGAAAGAGAGATCCATAATGAAATAAACCGTTCAAAAGAAATTGCATTAGACAAATTTAATTTTTTAAAAATTTATGAACCTTTATATTCAAAACAATCAACCAGATTTAACACTTTAAAAACTAATGCCCCTGTATTTTTAAAATATTCTAATATAAATATTGTAACAGAAGATGATTTACTAAATTTATATTATTTAAAATTTATCGATTTAGCAACTTATAGTTTAATAGATGGGAATTTGGCTGAACCAATAACAATAGAAAATACCGATGAAGAAGATTTAAAATATTTAAAAAAAGTTGTTTTAAAAATTGTAAGCGATCACCCAAGCAAAAATAATAAATTTAATTATTTAATTAATGAAATTTTAAAAGATGACGAAAATGAAGTTGATCCTGAAAAAATATTAAGTAATTTCTATTTATTAAATATATTATTATGTTTAATAACTCCCAATATTTTTGGTTTATTTCGTAATATAGAAGTTCTTACAAATGGAACCCAATTAGATGATTATGTAATATTTAAATTTAATAGGAATATACCAATATATAGTATATGTGATATTTATAATTATACTAAAGCCAATTATCAAACTTGTATAACCCATAATAATGTTAGCTTTAATATAGATAAAAAATTTTATGAATTATATAATTATTTTCAATATGATTATCAAGATGAAAAAAAGCTAAAAGAAAAAAAACACTATTCTTATTGGGATGAAGATATAGATTTCTTTTACGGGTTTCCGTTGGGAATAATAGAAATTAATATTAATAATTATAATGATGCATTAAAAGATGAAAAAACTTTATTAAAAAAAATTAGGGAAGATGCTAAAGACAAGTTTGTTGTTTTTCCTGATTCTCTTCAAGTTATTAAAGGTAGTGTTTTTGGTAATGTTCAAACTTATGCTCCTATTTTTGATGATGGATTAACTTATATTTTAGAAGAAGCTTTTAGTAGCCAAGATTATAAAACTTTATATTTTTCTTCTTTCATTAAAACTATTGATGATAATGCTTTTAATTTTAATAAGATAGAAATAATTCATATTGATAACATACCCCCTGATAAAATTACTGATCTTTTCTTTATTACTAAATTTTTTGAAAGAGTTAAGGTTGCTAATTCTAATACAAAATATACCTTAGTAACAAATTTAAAAAAAATAGTTTTTAACTATACCGATTTAGATCTAGAAATTACTATTGATGTTCAAAAGCTTTTAGAAGAAGGGTTCTGTGATATATCAGATACTTATTTATTCGAGGCAATATTAGAAAAAATAAAAAATATTGTAATAGATAATTTTGAAAAAGATAATGTTAAAAAACTTAAAAAATAGAAGGTTGTTTCTTCTATTTTTCATTTTCTATTAAATTTTTATAATAATTATATCTTTTAATAGCAAATTCTTTTTGACTATCTAATAGTTCTTTAGCATATTCAGGATTTTTTATTTTTAGAGCATTGAATCTTACTTCATTATTTAAAAATTCATCATATTTAGAAAAATCAGGCTCTTTACTATCAAGATATAACTTTTCTTCTATAGGATTATAGCGCATCAATAATTGATATCCAGATGCCACCGCTAATTTTTCTTCTGAAACACTACAAGATAGACCATTTTTTATACCGTGTTCAACACAAGGAGAATAAGCAATAATTAAAGCTGGTCCAACGTGTTCCATTGCTTCTTTCAATACCTTTATAGTATGCATCACGTTGCTTCCAAGACAAATACTAGCTACATAACAATTTGGATAACTCATAGCTATTCTAAATAAATCTTTTTTATATGTCTTCTTTCCTAAGTCAGCGAACTCCGCAACTGCCCCTATCTTACTTGCTTTACTTGCTTGACCTCCAGTATTTGAATAAACCTCAGTATCAAGAACTAAACACTTGATATTTTCATTTTGACTAAGCATATGATCAAGTCCACCAAAACCAATATCATAAGCCCAGCCATCGCCTCCAACGGCTAAGACAACTCGACTAGGTAGATAATCTATCAAATCTTTTAATTCATTTGATATTTTTTCTTTCATTAATTTATTTTTAACATCGGTAGTAATTTTTACATCATCAATATTATCTAGCCATTCTTGAAATAATTTTTTAATATTATCATTAACCTTATCTAAATTATCTTCCATAATTTTCTTAATTTGTTTTCTTTTATTTTGGTATGAAAGATGCATACCTAAAGCAAATTCAGCATTATCTTCAAATAAAGAATTAGCCCAAGGAATACGATATGGAGTAGATGGAGCACTACCACCATAAATTGATGAACATCCAGTCGCGTTGGCAATAACTAATTCATCGCCAAAAAGTTGAGTAAATAATTTAATGTATGGTGTTTCTCCACAACCAGCACAAGCTCCACTAAATTCAAATTTACTTCTTCTTAAACTTGCTCCTTTTATGTTATATTTATCCATTAATTCGGGATTTTCATAAGTATCAAAATATTTAGCCACTATATCCCTATTATCTTTATTACCACCGCCAAAAGATAGAGCATTAACTGGACAATTTTTAATACATAAACCACAACCTGTACAATCACTTTCACTTATAGCTAAATAATAATTGTATTCTTCATTACCAATTAATTTTTTCCCTATATCATCTTTTAAAACTAAAGGCCTTATAACACTATGTGGACAAATTATATTACATAAACCGCATTCAATACATTTTTCTTTATCCCATACTGGCACTTCATAAGCCGTCTTTCTTTTTTCATATTTTGAAAGGCCACTTGGAAATGCACCATTTCTAAATGGCAATAGTTCACTAACCTTTAATTCATTACCCAAACGATGATTAATTCTATCAAAGATATTCATATCTTCTTTATTACTTTTATTATTATAATCAATATTTTCTAATTTTTTTAATTCATTTAAAGAATCATTTAAGGCTTTTAAATTATTATTAATAATATCTTCACCCTTAGTTAAAAATGTTTTTCTTATTAATTCAGATACTTCTTCATAACCATTTTTAATATTAAGAAGTTTTAAAATAATAACTTCCATTATTTTATTAATTTTACCAGCAATATGATTATTAATAGAAATTAATGAAGCATCAATATAATAAACTGTTATATTTTTTTCTTTAATTATCTTTTTGATCTCATTAGGTAAATATTCTTTTAATTCATCATCTTTTTTACTTGTATTAATTAGTAATATACCATTATTTTTAATATTATCTAAAAGATGGAATTTTTGAAAATATTCTTCTTTAGTTACAACCACTATTTCTGGATTTAAAACATAATAGGGTGCATTAATCTCATTTGTGCTCCATCTTAAATTAGATACTGTAACTCCCCCGCTTTTTTTAGAATCATATTCAAAATATCCTTCCACATAATAATCATTTTTACTAATTATTTTAAGAATTTCTTTACTCGCACTAACCATTCCATCAGAGCCAAAGCCAAAAATCTTAATTTCTTTTGCTGGCAAAGTTAAATCGTAATCATATTCTTTTAAAGATAAATTAGTTACGTCGTCTATAATACCTATAGTAAAGTTATTTTGAATATTTTCATCTAGCATTTTAAAGACACTATAAATATGTTTAGGTGTTGTATTTTTACTTGAAAGGCCATATCTGCCACCCACTATTTGAATGTTTTTATTTTTAAGAGCACTTACAACATCAAGATAAAGAGGTTCACCGACACTACCAGATTCTTTAGTTCTATCTAAAACAGCAATATTTTTTACCGTATTAGGTAAAACAGCCAATAAATATTTTGGGCTAAATGGACGATATAAATGAACTGTTATAACGCCAACTTTCATACCTTTTTTATTTAAATCATCAACTACTAATTTTATTGTATCAGTAACACTACCCATAGCTATAATAACGTTTGTTGCTATATCACTACCATAAAACTCAAAAGGTTTATAATTAGTTTTCATTATCTTGTTTATTTCTTGCATATAATGATTTACTATATCAGGCATCTTTAAATATAATTCATTTCGAGCCTCGACTGATTGAAAATAGATATCTTCATTTTCTGCTAAACCATATTGAATATTAGAAGATACATTTAGCGATCTTTTTTTAAATTCATTAATACTATCCCAAGGAATTAGTTTTAATAATTTTTCTTTATCTATCTCTTCAATAGTATTTAATTCGTGACTTGTTCTAAAACCATCAAAAAAGTGAACAAAAGGTAAACTTCCTTTAAGCGCTGATAAATGAGCCACTGCTGCTAAATTTTGGGCATCTTTCACATTTGAGGATGATAACATACAAAAACCAGTCTGTCTAGTTGCATAGATATCAGAATGATCACCAAATATTGATAGAGCGTGTGTAGCTACAGTTCTACTTGCAACGTGAATAACTCCCGGTAAACATTCTCCAGCCATTTTATACATATTAGGAATCATTAACAATAATCCTTGACTAGCAGTAAATGTTGTAGATAGTGAACCAGTAAGTAAGGCTCCGTGCATCGCTCCAGCGGCTCCTGCTTCAGATTCCATCTCAATAACATTAGGTTTAAATCCATAAAGATTTGTTAAATCACTATGTGTTAAATAGTCAATATTTGATGCCATTGGACTAGACGGAGTAATAGGATATATACTACATATTTCACTAAATAAATAAGCAACTTTACTACAAGCAGTATTACCATCAACTGTTATTTTCATCATCATCACCTATTTAAAATTATAAAATAAAAATTATTAAAAGAAAAGATAGATAAGAATAATTGTTATAAATTATTGATTATTTAAACATACTAAAATTGAGGTGCTTTATGATAAAAATTGCAATAAGAGCAGTTATAATGTTTTTTGTTTTATTTATAATTGTTAAAATACTTGGTAAAAAACAAATCAAAAATTTAACATTATACGATTATATTTTAAGTATTACTTTAGGATCTATTACAGCAGATAGTATTATTAGTCTTGATACACCAATTTATGATGGTATTTTAGCCTTAGTAATTTTTTCTTTAATTGGTTATATTACATCACTTTTATCTTATCAAAACCATACGGTAGAAAAAATTATGGATGGCAAACCTTTAGCCTTATATGAAAATAATAATTTCAATTATGAAAACTTAGAAACAGCCAAATTAAGCGTTGCTAAATTATTAGAGAACTGTCGTTTAAAAGGATGCTTTGATATAAATGAATTAGAATCAGCTATTTTAGAGCCATCGGGTGACATATCAATTTTATTAAAAGAAAAGGCTAAGCCAATAACGGGAAAAGATTTAAAAAATAATATTCAAAAAAGCAATAAAAAACAAAGCCTAAATTATGTTATTGTGGTTGATGGTGCCATAAATGAAGAAGAGCTTAAAAAATCTAAAAAGAGTAAAAGTTGGTTAAATAATTATTTAAAAAGTAAAAAAATAACTATTGAAAAGATTTCTTTATTAAATGTTAATAAAAATAATAAAGTTACTTTATATTGTAAATAAAAAATTATAAAACACTAAGTAAATGCTTGGTGTTTTATAATGTTGATTTTTTATTTTTAATTATTAAAATTATACATTTATTTTAAAACTCGAGTTTTTATAACCTGAGTATAATTATCAATTTGGTGGAGTAGAGGAGAGTTGAACTCCTGTCCAATATAATCTATAGAACAATATCTACAAGTTTAGTTGGAATTTTTTTTATTATATAGACAACTCCAACCCATTTTCTATATAACAAGATTAATTAAATATTCATTATTTTACATTAATCAAATAAAACAATATATCTTGTATATATGAACCTTATATATTCTCTACAAGCAAAGATTATATAAAGTGCTCCTACGCGTTAATCTTAAGCGTATGCTGGAGCGAAAGAATAACTTTCGTTATTTATTTTTTTGTGCATTTTAGGTATGCCTACCACTTGCAATCATTCCTAGTTTTTACATGTCGAAACCAAACTACCCCAAGTAAATTAATTATAGCATATTTTTGTTCGTTTGTAAAATGAATATATAAAAAAATGTTGAAAATTATAAAGTTTTCAACATTAACAGATATTCGAAGTTGATTTAGCATTTAAATCTAAGTCGGCAAACTCTTTTTTCAAATATAATGGATAAGCAGCTGCCCCGATCATTGCGGCATTATCAGTGCAATATATAAATTCTGGTAAACTTAATTCTGCCTCATATTTATCACATAATTTTTGAACTTCACTTCTTATGTATTTATTTGCGGATACTCCTCCCGCAATTATAACATTTTTAATGTCTGTTTCTTTTAGTGCTTTCTCTAATTTTCTTGTTAATTCTTCAACTGCTGCTGTTTGGAAAGAACAAGCTAAATCAGCTTTATTAATTTCATTTCCTCTTTGACGTTCATTATTTACTAAATTAATGACACTACTCTTAAGACCACTATAACTAAAATTATAAGTATCATCGTTAGCCATTTTAGGAAGTTTATAAGAATTTTCTCCTTCTTTAGCCAATTTTTCTATATTTGGGCCACCCGGATATTTAAGACCAATAACTCTAGCCACTTTGTCAAAGGCCTCACCAATGGCATCATCTAGTGTTTCGCCTAAAAGTTCAAACTCATAATCATCAGTCATTTTGATTAACTCAGTGTGTCCGCCACTTATAACGAGAGCCAAGGTAGGAAAATGTAACTTATTGTCAATTTTATTAGCGTATATATGACCAATTAAATGATTTACTTTAATAAGCGGTAAATCATAAACATATGATAAAACTTTAGCAAATTCTACTCCCACTAATAAAGAACCCAAAAGACCTGGTGTGTAAGTAACAGCAATCGCATCACAGTCACTTACTTCCATTTTGGCTTTTTTTAAAGTTTCTTCTAAAACCATTGTTATATTTTCTGTGTGCATTCTAGAAGCAATTTCTGGAACAACACCGCCAAAATCAGAATGTGTATCCATTTGAGTTAATATAGTAAGTGCTACCACTTCACAGCCATTTTTAACTATAGCAATACTGGTTTCATCGCAAGAAGTTTCAATACTTAAAATAAATACATCTTTCATTTCATCACCTTTTTCATTATATATGCATCGTTTTCTCCATAATATTTTTTTCTAATATTAATAACAGCAAAACCAATTTTTGTATATAAATTATAAGCAATATCATTATTGCTAGCAACCTCTAAAAATATTTCATCGCCCAAAACTAAATAATTATCTTCAAAGTATTTTAATAAATTTGTACCTATACCTTGATTACGATAATTTTGATCAACAACGATTATTTCTAATTCATAACAATCAATATTATGATAAACAATTAACAGTCCATTTAAAACCTGATTTTTCTCACTAACTAATATAATATATTTATTATTATGAATATACGCACCAATATTATAAGTATTAACAAAATTATCTATAACTTGTGTACCCAATTTATTAATATTTTCTAAATCAGTTTCTAAAGCTTTTCTAATCATTTTTCCACATCTATTTTTTTAACATATATAGGATTTACTTTATGAGGATTTATATCTTCTTTAGTTAAAGCAAATTCAATTATATTTTCAAAATCTAAATCACAGTCCGTAATTACATTATAATTTTTAGTATATTTTTCATATTCATTATTGGTTAAATATTCAAAATCACCAATTAGATTATAATCATTATCAAAAATGCCAATATAATAACCATTTTTATCATTAAAGCCCACTATTTTCTCATTTTCTGTAGTACTTAGGGCTAAACATTCTAAAGAGGTTATTGTTCTTATAGGAATATTCATTGTATAAGCTAGGGTTTTAGCCACCGTTACACCAAGACGCACTCCCGTAAATGAACCCGGACCATTAACAACAATTATTGATTCTGGCGTTTCATCTTTTAAAACTTTTTTTATTAGAGGCATTAAAATTCTACTATGCTCTTTTTCATCTTTAACTATTTCTTTTCTTATAATTTTTCCATCTTTATATAAAATTACAATAATATCAAAAAGATGGGTATCAATAAATAAATGCATAATTCCTCCTTATAAAACAGATTCACATAATTCTTCATAAATTTTACCATAAGGTTTAAATAATAGAATTCTTGTATTTTCATCAACTATTTTAAATACTATTTCTAATCTTTCCTCTGGTAAATCATTTTTGATCATATCAGACCATTCGATAATGGTTACACCACCTTTATTATAATAATCTTTAATACCTAGATCTTCATTAACTTCATCTAGTCGATAAACATCCATATGATATAGAGGTAATTCTCCATTCATATATTCTTTAATAATATTAAATGTCGGACTAGTTATATTATCCTCAATACCTAAAGCTTTAGCAAAACCTTTAACAAAAACTGTTTTACCACTACCAAGTTCTCCATCTAAACAGATAACCATATTAGGAAATTTTTCACTTTCAATGTTTTCCGCAATATTTAATGTATCATCTAGATTTTTAGAAACATATTTAAAATCCATAATATCACCTATTTAATTATAAATAAAAAGTCTTATTTAAACAAGATAATTATTATTATTTAACACAATTAAACATTTATATTATTTTTTTTTTAATAATTTTCCTTCTATATACGGAGTTATAGTTTGAAAATAGTTAATAAAAAATTCTTTTAAATTTTAAATGCAGAGACAAAGAAGCAAGGTTTTGATTAATTGAATAACAATAATCATAGTTTAAAGGTATGCTTAATACTTTTTCAAGAAAGAATCCATAGTTATTCCTATTCATAAAATCAAAACCTCCTAACGATATGTATTTTAACATATTTTTAGGCAAAAAAAAACTGGCGACTACCTATTTTTGCTTTCACTATCTTCGGCGTATTAGTGCTTAACTTCTCTGTTCGGGATGGGAAGAGGTGTATCCACTAAGCTATTGTCACCAATAAAGGATTTTGTCCTTTAAAAACTTGATAATGCGTCATCAAACAATTAAATAAATTAAAAGTTAAATCGTCGAATTATTAGTACTAGTCAGCTCAACGTATCACTACGCTTCCACACCTAGCCTATCAACCTTATAGTCTATAAGGATTCTTAATTCTTAAAGAATGGGAAAATTCATCTTGGAGGAGGCTTCCCGCTTAGATGCTTTCAGCGGTTATCCCGTCCATACATAGCTACTCTGCACTGCAACTGGCGTTACAACAGATACACCAGAGGTATGTCCATTCCGGTCCTCTCGTACTAGGAACAGCTCTCCTCAATTTTCCAACGCCCACGACGGATAGGGACCGAACTGTCTCACGACGTTCTGAACCCAGCTCGCGT